>DATIFW010000217.1:0-6813 GCA_035455045.1 Thermoanaerobaculia bacterium
CGCGCGACCGATCCGGGCCGCCGTGCTCGTGACCGGAGACGAGATCGTCGCCCCCGCCTCGACGCCGGGCCCGGCGCAGATCCGGAACACGAACGGGCCGCTCCTCGCCTCCGCCCTGAGGCGGGCCGGCGCCCAGGTGGCGGACCTCGGCGTCGCGCGCGACACGGAGGAATCCCTCGTCCGGGCGCTGCGCGGCGCTCTCGAACGCGGCGACGATCTCCTCCTGACGACGGGCGGCGTCTCGACGGGCGACTACGACTACGTCGCGACGGCTCTCGAGTCGGCGGGCGCCTCGATCCGCTTTCACAAGGTCGCGATCCGCCCGGCAAAGCCGGTGCTCTTCGCGACGAAGGGAGCGACCCTCATCTTCGGCCTGCCCGGCAATCCGGTTTCGGCGGCCGTGGGCTACGACTTCCTCGTGAGACCCGCGCTGAGATCCGCTGCCGGAATCCTCCCTCCGCTTCCTCCCCCGCTGCCGGCCCGCCTCGCGAGCGCCGTCCGCAACAAAGGGCCTCGCCTCGCGTTCCATCCGGCGTCGCTCTCGCTGCGAGACGGCGAGGAGATCGTCGATCCCATCGCCACGAAGGGGAGTCACGACGTCCTGGCGCACGCGCGGGCAAACGCCTTCCTGGAGCTCAAGCCCGGATCTTCCTTCGAGGCCGGCGACCTCGTCCCCGCGCACCGCGGCTCTCCGGAGAGCACGTTTTGAAGGGTCGGCGCGTCGGCGTGACGGGCCTCGGCTGCCTCACCCCGATTGGAAACGGCGTGGCCGCGTTCACGGAGGGGCTGCGCGCCGGGCGGTCCGGCGTCACCCGGATCACTCTCTTCGACCCGACCTCTCTCGAGGTGCCGATCGCGGCCGAGGTGAAGGACTTCGACCCCGAGTCCGCGCTCAGCGCGAAGGAGCTGCGACACGTCGGGCGCATCGTCCCGCTCTCGCTCGCGGCCGCCGGAGAGGCGCTCAAAGGCGCCGGAATCGACACGGAAAGGCTGTCCCTGGAGGAGCGGCGCCGGATCGCCGTCGTCTTCGGCACGGGGGGCGGCGCCGTCGACTTCTTCGAGCGAATGTACGGCCACTGGTACCGCGGAGACGTCAAGAAGGCCTCCGTCTACGCGATCCCGACCGGCACGATGGGGACGCTCTCCTCGGAGATCTCGATGCATTTCGGCCTCAAGGGGCGCTCCCACGTCATCACGACGGGCTGCACGTCCTCGGCCGATGCGCTGGCCTACGCGGCGCGGCTCGTCGCCTGGGGCGACGAGGATCTCGTCCTCACGGGAGGCGCCGACGCCGCGATCACCCCCGGCATCATGACGGGGTTCGCCCTCATGCAGATCCTTTCCACGGCCCGCGCGGACGCCCCGTCGACGGCGAGCCGCCCGTTCGACGCGGGGCGGGACGGCTTCGTCCTCGGCGAGGGCGCGTGGATGTTCGTCCTCGAGGCCCTCGAGCGCGCGCGGGCGCGGGGCGCGAGAGTGCTCGCGGAGGTCTGCGGCTACGGCACGAGCTGCGATGCGTACCACCGCGTTCGCCTCGACGAGTCCGGGGAGGAGCCGGCACGGGCGATGCGCGAGGCGCTCGCGGACGCCGGCCTCTCCCCCGGGGACCTCGGCTACGTGCAGTACCACGGCACGTCCACGCTGCTCAACGACCGCATCGAGACGCGTGCGACGAAGAAGGCTCTCGGCGACGCGGCCGACCGCATTCCCGGCAGCAGCGTGAAGAGCCAGATCGGGCACCCCCAGGGCGCCTCGGGAGCGGCGGGGCTCGCCGCCACGCTTCTCGGGCTGCAGTGCGGCTTCCTTCCGCCCACGCTCAACCTCGAGACCTTCGATCCGGATTGCGACCTCGACTACGTCCCGAACGCGGCGCGCCCCGCCCAGGTCGAGTTCGCGCTCTGCAACGGGATCGCGTTCGGCTCGAAGAACTCCGCGCTCGTCCTCCGCAACGGCCGGGCCCTCTGAGGCGGGCTCGCGATGAGCTTCTGGGTTCCCCGCCGGCGGCCCGAGCCCGAGCTCCTCGATGACGCGGACGTCCCGGCGGGCGAGGCCGAGGCGAGCCTTGCCGACATCGAATGGGTGCACCAAAGGCTCGGCGGCCGGGCCCTCGTCCGGCGCCGCCTCCAGCCGTTTTTCGCGGCGCTCGCCGGGCGGGAGGGCGCGGCCGTGGTCCTCGACCTCGGCTGCGGCTCGGGGCACGTGGGCCGCGACCTCCTGGCGGCGGCCGCCGAAGCGGGAACGCGAATCCGCGTCCTCGGCCTCGACCGGAAAGCGTCGCACGCGCGGCTCGCCGCGAGGGGAACGGCCGTCGTCGGCGACACGTTCCGGCTGCCCTTCCCAGACCGGAGCGTGGACGTCGTTTTCTCGACGCTCTTCCTCCACCATTTCTCACCCGGCGAATCGGCGCGTCTCCTCGCGGAAGCGCGCCGGGTCGCGGCCTCGGCCGTCGTCGCGCTCGACCTCACGCGCCACCGCCTCGCTCTCGCCGCCATCTCGCTGGTGGGCCCCGTCGCCTTCCGGAGCCGGCTCTCCGTCGCCGACGGAAAGACGTCCGTGCGGCAGGCCTACACGCCGGACGAGGTCGCCGCGATCGCGGCCCCCGTCCTGCCGGGCGCGCGCGTGACGATGGCCTCGCGCTTCGTCTGGGAGCTCGTCTGGAAGCGCCCCTGAAGGACGATTGCGACGTCGCCGTGGTCGGCGGCAGCCTCGCGGGCTCCGCCGCGGCGTGCGCCCTCGCGCGCACCGGGGCGCGCGTGATCGTCCTCGAGAAAGCACGCTTCCCGCGCGAGAAGGTCTGTGGTTGCTTCCTCTCGCACGAAGGGCTGCCGGTGCTCGACAGGATGGGACTCTCGGAAGAGCTCAGAAGGAACGGAGCGGAAACGATCACGCATTTCCGACTCGTTCGGCGCGACGGCACCGCCGTGGAAGCGCAGCTTCCAAGGCCTGTGATGTCGATTTCACGGGGCTGTCTGGATTCCCTCGCGGCCGGTGCCGCCGGGCGCGCGGGCGCTGAAATGCGATTCGGCGCCACCGTCCTGTCCCTGGAAGGCGATCTTCAGGAGGGCTTCCGCATCAAGGGACCGGGGTCGGACCTGAGAGCGCGCGCGGCCGTGGGCGCGTGGGGACGTTACAGCCCGCTGGACGGACGCCTCGGCCGTACGTTCGTTCGAAGAAAGTCTTCCTTGTTCGGATTCGGAAAGATGCTCGCGGGAAGAAGCGAGCACCTCTCAAGCCGTGCCGTTCCGCATTTCTTCGAAGGGGGATATGCGGGACTCTCGCGCGTCGAAGGGGGTCGCGTCAACCTCGCGGCCCTCGCAAACTCGCGTGTCGCGCAGTCCGCGCACCACGACTTCGACTCGCTGCTCGAGCGGCTGTGCGGCGAAAGCCGCGCGCTGGCCGCGGACCTCGAAGGGTTGTCGCCGCTGACGGGCCCCGTTCTCCTGTCCGAACCGGTTCACCTGGGCGCCCACGGTGCGCTCGCGGGAGACGTCCTCTGCGTGGGAGACGCCGCCGGCGTCATCGACCCGTACACGGGCACCGGCATGTCGCTCGCGCTGCTCTTCGGCGAGGCCGTGGCCGCTCCCCTCGCCGGTTTTTTCGCGGGAGCGCTCGACGCGGACGGGCTCCGGCGCGACCATCTTCGGCGGCACCGCGAGATCGCGGGCAGGCGTTTCTTGCTCTCACGCGCCTTTCGCCCCTTCTTTTCCGGCGGCTTCGCGTCGCGCTTCATCTCTCCGGCCGCGGCGCCGATCGCACGCTGGGCGGCGCGCGCCACGCGGGCGTGATCAGCGCCGCTTCGGGGCTTTTTTCCGCGCCGTCTTCGCGGCTCTTCGCGCCGCGCGCTGCTTCCCGGACTTCGGAAAGAGCCCGGTCCGGATCGTCTCGATCTGGGCGAGGTGGTGGCGGTCATGGCCCGCGTACATGGCAACGAGAGAGCGGATCGACTCCTCGCCCCGTTCGGAGTGCAGGCCGACGCGATCCCACGCCTCCTCGGGGAGGCGCTCGAGAAGGCCGAGATTCGCGGCGCGCGCCATGGCGAAGTCGTCCGCGAGATCGGCGGCTTTCGCGTTCATCGGGCCGAGGCGCTCGACGAAGGCGTCCTGATCGTAGCCGGGCAGCGGCGGACGGTCGTGCGCGCCGATGAAACGATAACGGCTTCCCAGAATCACCTCGCCGTCCGCGAGGTGCGCGACGATCTCCTTGATGCACCACTTGCCGGGAGCGGGCTTCGTCTCGAGCTGCTTTTCGGTCAGGCCCCGGATCAATCTCCGGATGCGGTCCGGGGTCTCGGCCATCACGGAAACGGGGTCGTCGCCGCCGAGAGCGGCGGCATAGCGCGGCTCGACGACGGGTCCGGGGGAGGACGCGGCCACCGGGATCGCTCAGCGGATCGCGGACGCGAAATCCGCGGCCGTGACCGGTTCCTGACTTCTCAGGCGGATCTTCCCGCCTGTCCGCCACGCGATCCAGTAGGGCGCCTTCTCGATGCCCGACTGTTTCGCCCATTCCCCGTGCGGATCGAAGACGACGGGCCGGCGGATGCTGCGCGCGCGTTTGACCGCATCCTTGATGGGCTCCTCGCCGAACACGATGAAGAACTCGATGCCCTGCTGCTCGAGCTGTCCGGCGACCTGGAGCGCCTGGGGCAACGCTTCCTGGAGTCCCTTGCCGCCCGTCGGTGCCAGGTAGACCGCTGCGCAGCCCGGCGGCGTGCAATTGCGCAGGACGACGGCTTCCATGTTCGCCTCGTAACCCGCGTATTTCTGAAGCGCCTGCGGGCCGATCTCGCCCGGCGGCTTGTAATAGAGCCAGAGCCCGACCCCGACGGCAACGATCACGAGGAGGATCGTGGTCCCCGAAGGTCCCATCGAAACCTTGCGGTCGGTGAAGTGGTACCGCGAAGCGGCCGTGGCCTGCGGCGTCGCTTCGTCGCCCGGAGCCGGGCGCGCGGCGGGCGGGCGCGAGGTGGGAGGAGGTGAAGCCGTGCCCATGTCTTCACGCATTGTAACGGACCGAGCGCGGTCCGGGTGCGCGTCCCGCCGTCAGGCGGGGGGACCCTTGCGGACGGAAACCGTGCCGGACGTCGAGCGAATGATCAGCTTCGGGCCGCCCCCATTCAGCTTACCTTCGCCCGAGACGGAACCCGGCCGGCGCGTGACGACGACATCCGGGAACTGCGACGAGATGGCGTCCCCCTCCATCTCCGCGCCGGAGACACGCACGTCGATGTCGGCGCGGTAGTTCGACGGTAGCGTGACCGTCACGTCGCCGCCGCTCGTCATGAGCTCGCCGCCCGGGGCGGCCGCGCTCGAAATCTCGCACACGATCGTGCCGCCGGACGTCCGTGCCACGACCGGGCCGTGCACCTTCTTCAGCGTGATGTCCCCGCCGCCCGTCCGGGCCGTGACCGAGCCGCCCGCCGCCCGGACGGTGACGTCGCCTCCGGCCGTCTCGAGCCGCGCGTCCCCGCTGACGGCGCCGGCGCGGATGTCCCCGCCGGACGTCGTCGCCTTGAGATCGCCGGTCACGCTCTCGATCCGGATGTCGCCGCCCGCCGACGAGAGCTCCGCGCCTTTGTCCGCGGCAATCACGTGGATCTGGCCGGACTGCGTCGAGATCTTCACGCGGCCGGAGACGCGGCCGGCCGTCACGTCGCTCGGCGCGTAGCTGAGGACGAGATCGCCCTCGACGTCGCCCTTCGAGATCGAGCGCCCGAAGGGATCGGGCGGCACCGGCGGAATCGCCGGTACGACCGCGGCTCGAGGCGCCGGTGCCGCACGCGGTGCCGGGGGCACGGGCGGGATGACGGCTCGAGGCGCCCGAGGAGGCGACGGGACCGTCACGACGAGCGGCCCGCGTCCGGACCTGAGCCTCTTCGCCTGAGCCTCGGTCGTGCCCTCCGCCAGGAGGAGGATCCTGCCGTTCAGGTTCGAGCAGCGCACGTTCGCGCCGCCGCCGCCCACGGTGCCTTCGTAGGCGCGATTCAGGTGGACCGTGATCGACCGGGCCAGCTCGCGGCTCATCTCCTGCATCTCGCGGTTCAGGTCCTGGAGCGCCTCGTTCAGCTCGGACAGGTCGACGATCCCGTCGTCGCCCTCGTCGCTCTTCTTGGCCTTGTGCTTCTTCTCCTTGATCTCCGCCTTGAGCCTGTCGCGCTCGGCCCGCATCCTGTCGCGCGCGGCCCTCGACTCCTCCCGCGCGCGAGCCGCTTCGTCGTCCTCCGCGGCCGCCGGAAGCGCGAACGACGAGAGGATCTCGCCGCTCATGGTATGGCCCTCAAAGTGGAAGCCTGCCTTCGCGGGCAGCGTGAGGGCGATGCCGCCGTTGACGGTCCTCACGTCCACGCTGACGCCCTTCTGGAGCTCGGCGAAGGTGGCGTGAATCGCCCCGTTCACGGTGTTGAGCTTCGCCTCGCGGCGCGCGCCGGTGACGTCGATCTTCCCGTTCACGGTCGAGAGTTCCAGAGGGGCGGCCACGTCGAGGACGCTCACGGCGCCGTTCACGGTCGAGACACTGAGCGCGAGGCCCGGGGGCGCCGTGATGCGGTACTTCACCTCGGTTCGCCACGTGTGGTCGTCGTGGTCGCTGTGCACGCTCCAGCCCCGCCCGCGCCGCCGGACGCTGACGCCCGGCTCCTCGGTGTAGAGCGCGAGCTCGCCGTTCTCGTTCTCGAAGCGCACCTTGACGTCCTCGAGCCTCTTCTTGGCGATTGCCTCGGTGGTCGCGTAAGCCGTCACGTCCACGTCGGCCTTGAACGAAGTGCCGGAGAGAATCTCGACGCTGCCGTTGACGTTCTCGACGGCGAGAGATTTC
>DATIFW010000218.1:0-9588 GCA_035455045.1 Thermoanaerobaculia bacterium
AACCTCGCGCCGGCCGGCGACTCCATCGTCTCGTCCTCGGCGCTCTACGGCGGCACGTTCACGCTCTTTCAGCACACGTTCCCGCGCCTCGGCATCACGACGAAGTTCGTGGACGCGAACGACCCGAAGAAGGTCGCCGCCGCGATCGACGACACGACACGCGCCGTCTACGTCGAGACGATCGGCAACCCGAAGCTCGACGTGCCGGACTTCGAGGCGCTCGCGCGCGTCGCCCACGCGGCGGGAGTGCCGCTCGTCGTGGACAACACGTTCGCGACGCCGCTGCTCTGCCGCCCGATCGACTTCGGCGCGGACGTCGTCCTCCACTCGGCCACGAAGTGGATCGGCGGCCACGGCACGGCGATCGGCGGCGCGGTCGTGGACGGCGGCCGCTTCGACTGGGGGAAGAACCCGCGCTTCAAACCGTTCTTCGCGGATCCGGAGCCCGCGTATCACGGGATCTCGTTCGCGGAGGCGTTCGGCCCGGCCGCCTTCGCGGTGCGCCTGCGCGTCGTCCTCCTGCGCGACATCGGCGCGTCGCTGTCGCCCTTCAACGCATTCCTCTTCCTGCAGGGGCTCGAGACCCTTTCCCTCCGCATCCAGCGCCACTGCGAGAACGCGCTCACCGTCGCCCGGTTCCTCGAGGCGCACCCGGCCGTCTCGTGGGTCCGCTACCCCGGCCTGTCCTCCCACCCGGCGCACGAGCCCGCGACGCGCTATCTCACCGGCGGGTACGGCGGCGTCCTGACGTTCGGCGTGAAGGGCGGAGAGGAGGAGGCGAAGGCCGTGATCGCGAACGCGAGGCTGTTCTCGCTCGTCGCGAACGTGGGCGACGCCAAGAGCCTCGTCATCCACCCCTGGTCCACGACGCACGAACAGCTCACGGCCGAGGACCGCGTGACGGCCGGGGTGACGGCCGATCTCATCCGGCTCTCCGTCGGCATCGAGGACGCGCGCGACTTGATCGAAGACCTCGACCAGGCGCTCCGCAGGGCGGTGCGAACGTGACGGCCCCGCGCATCCACCTGACACCCCGCTTCACGCTCGAATCCGGAGAGGTCCTGCGCGACGTTCGGCAGGCGTACGTCCTCGAAGGCGCGCTGAACCAGAAGCGTGACAACGCCGTCCTCGTCTTTCATTCGCTCACGGGCTCTCCGGACACGCTGGGCGGATGGAAGGGCAGCGTCATCGGGCCGGGCAAGGCGATCGACACGAATCGCTGGGCGGTCCTTTGCCCCAACCTGTTGGGGTCGTGCTATGGGACGACGTTCAAGAGATCTCTTCGAAAGGGTGAGAGAGCCGATGCACAGCCTGCAGGCACGACGCGCAATCAGGCGGCGTTCAAAGATTTTCTTAGAAGGGGTGGGAGGTCCGGCGCGCACCCCTCCGTCAGCACGCGCGATCAAGCCCGCCTCATCCACCTACTCATAGAATCTCTTGGCATTTCCTCTCTCGCCCTCGTTACCGGAGGGTCTCTGGGCGGAATGGTCGCGCTCGAGTTCGTCGCGTCGTTTCCCGAGCGCGCGCGGGCCGCCGCGGTCTTCGGCGCGCCCGTCGCGCATTCCGCATGGGCGCTCGGCTGGAGCCACGTCCAAAGGCAGGCGATCGAGGCGGCAGGCCCCGCCGCGGGCCTCGCTCTCGCGCGCATGGTCGGCATGCTCACGTACCGTTCGGCGGAGGAGCTCGAGGCCCGGTTCGCGCGCCTCCCGGGCGAAGGGGCGACGTTCGCGGTCCAGTCCTATCTGACGCATCACGGCGCCAAGCTCCTCGCGCGATTCGACGTGCAGAGCTACCTGACGCTTCTCGACGCGATGGACGCGCACGACGTCGGCCGCGGCCGCGGCGGCGCGGCCGCGGCGCTTCGAGCCTTCCGGGGCCGCCTCGAGGCCGTGGGCATCACGAGCGACGCCCTCTATCCCGAGGCGGAGGTGCGCCGCTGGGCCCGCGACGCGGGCGCCGAGCTCAGGACGATCGTCTCGCCGCACGGCCACGACGCTTTCCTCCTGGAGACAGGTCCGGTCGGCACGGTTCTCGCCGAGGTGCTCGAAACGAGAGGAGCGCCCGAGGCCGGACGCGAGGCGCTCAGTCCTGAGGGGGCGGAGGAGGAAGCGGGACAGGCGTCTTCTTCTTCGGCGGCCGCGCCGTGATGAGAAGGCCCGTGCCCGACATGCCGGTCTTGCCCGCGCTCGCGAGATCGCCGCTCTCGACCGCGGGACCCAGGTGGAACGGCGCGGGCTCGCCGATCGTGAGGATCTCGTCTTCGTCGAGCTTCAGAACGGGCCGCGCCCGCGGCTCCGGCTTCTCGCCGCCGACGGGACGCGGGTCGGAGTAGCCGAAGACGTCGATCGCTTCCTTGAGGCCGATGAGCTTCGTCGGCGTCGCGAGGGAAGAGCCCGAGACGATGAACGGCACGGCGCTCTTCGCGATCGTCTTGCCGCCGCTCACGATCTCGAGAAAGGCGCTGCCCGGCCCGCCCGGCGGCACGACGAACACAGACACGCCTTCCGCTTCCTTGACGAAGCCCACGGGTCTTCCGCCGAAGAGCAGCTGGGCTCCCGCGGGGATTCCCGTCTTCACCACGACGCGTCCTCCCACGGCTCCCACCTTCGGCTCGAACTCGAGGCGTCCTTCGACGCCCAGGACGGCGCCGGCGACGAGGAGCGCAGAGACCGAAAGGAGAACGCGCC
The DNA here is from genome assembly GCA_035455045.1 of Thermoanaerobaculia bacterium. Classification (GTDB taxonomy): domain Bacteria; phylum Acidobacteriota; class Thermoanaerobaculia; order UBA5066; family UBA5066; genus Fen-183. The sequence continues at coordinate 2,688 of DATIFW010000218.1, forward strand.
TCACTCCGTGACTCTACGCTCCGGCGCCTGACCCCGCAAACGCCTCGTGAGAGGATAGGGCCACGTGGCGGCTTTTCCGCTGGCCCTCGTGATGGGCTTCGTCGCCGGCTTCCTCGGGGCGATTCCGCCGGGTCCTCTCGGCGTCACGTGCCTGAGGAAAAGCCTTCACGGCGAGCGCCGTGACGCCTATCACGTGGCGCTCGGCGGCGCGAGCGTGGACGCGTTCATCTGCGCGCTCATCGGGCTCGGTCTCGGCTGGATCCTCGAAAAGGTCGTGACGAATCCCTGGGTCCGCGGGACGCTCGCCCTCTTTCTCGTGGGCTACGGCGCGAAGCTGCTCCTCGTCGACGCACGCCGGGACGCCGAGCGCATCGAGCCGGTGCGCTCGCGCCTGGACTTCATCCCGCCGCCGGCGGCGCTTCCCCGGGAAGGCCGCCTGCGGCTCCCCGTTCTCACGGGCCTGCTGCAGGGCGCCGCGAATCCCGCGCTCTTCGTGAACTGGACTCTCTTCATCTCCTTCCTCGTGGGACACCGGCTCCTCGTGCCCACGGCCGCAGGGGCCGGCGGCTTCGCCCTCGGGGTCGGTCTCGGCGTCTTTTCGTGGTTTGCGGCCCTCATCCAGCTCGTGGACCGCTGGCGGGATCGCGCGGGGAAATGGGTCTCCCGCTCGACGCTCGCGGCGGGCGGGCTGCTCTTCGTGTTCGGGCTCTATTTCACGTGGCGCTCCTTCAGCACGCCATGAGACGGCCATGAACGGCGGCGAGCGCGTCCGGGGAATCCGGCTCTCCACGCGCCTGGGCATGACGTGGACGGGAATCCTCGTCATCGCCGCCATGGCTCAGACGCTCGTCTACCTGCAGACGCGCAACGAGACCGTGGAGGAGGCGGACGCCTCGTACCAGATGATCGCGAAGGCGATCGAGGTGGGCCAGACGCAGATCGGGCCGGAAGGGTGGAAGGATCCGAAGGTGCTCGCCGACTACACGGCGGCGCTCGGCGTGCGCGGCCTGCGCGACATCAAGGTCGTGGACGAGAGCGGCAAACCGGTCTTCCCGGAGCCGCCGACCGCCGCGAACGCGAAGAAGAAGCCGAAGAAGCCCGAGATGCCGAAGGACGTCATCATCTCCGGCTTCATCGGATCGGGGCCCACGAACCGCAGCCTCGTCGTGCCGATCGTCATCGACGGAAAGCTTCGCGGACACGTCGAGATCGCCTACAACCTCGAGAACATCCGGTCGCAGCTCGCCGACAACTTCCGGCGCCGGCTCTTCGCTCTCTTGGGAGTGTTCGCGCTCGGGCTCGCCGTGATGCTCGTTCTCACGCGAAACGCGACGCGCCCGCTCGACGAGCTCGCCGACCGCGCCGCGCAGGTCGCCGAGGGACGGCTCGACGTGACGGTGCCTGTGGACCGCGACGACGAGATCGGCCGCCTCGCCTCCACCTTCAATCACATGACCGAGAAGCTGCGCGAGAGGCAGGAGCTGGAGGTGCGGCTCGCAGGCGCCGAAAAGCGCGCCGAGATCGGCCATCTCGCGTCCGGCCTCGCGCACGAGATCAAGAACCCGCTGAACGCGCTGTCTCTCGGCCTCGACGTCCTGCGACGCCGCCATCGCCCGGCCGGCGAGGCCGCGGCCGAGGAGTATGCCGCCCGCATCGAGGCCCTGCGCGAGGAGATCAACCGACTCGCGGCTCTCATCAACAACTTTCTTGCGTACGGCCGGCCGCTCGCGCTGTCGCTCGCGCCGGCGGATTTCGCCGGCATCGTCCGTCACACGCTCGCGGACCTCGCGGAGACCGCCGCGCGGGCCCACGTCACGATCGATGAACAGGTCTCGGCTTCCCCCTCCTCTCTCTCGGGCGACGCAAACCTCCTCAAGTCCGCCGTCTGGAACCTCGTGCAGAACGGCATTCAATCGATGGAGCGGAACGGGGGGAACCTCACGGTGCGCCTTTCCACCGAGAACCCGCCGGAGGAGCCCGGCCCGCGCATCGTTCTTTCCTGCCAGGACGAAGGGCCGGGCATCCCGGAGGCCGACCTCCCGCGCCTCTTCGATCCCTATTTCTCGAAAAAGGAAGGCGGCGTGGGGCTCGGCCTCGCCATGGTCAAGCGCATCGTCGAGGAGCACGGCGGAAAGGTGACCGCGAGGAACAGGGCGGACGGCCGCCCGGGAGCGATCTTCCGCATCTCGCTGCCCGCGACCGGCTGAGAGGTAATCTTCACCCGATGAGCGCGAAGGAGCCGAAGGCCTCCCTCCTCGTCGTCGACGACGAGAAGCACCAGCGAGAGTCCCTCGCGATGATCCTCGAGGACGAGGGCTATCTCGTGACGGCAGCGGCCGACGGTCGCGAAGCCCTCACGAAAGCCGCGGAGATCCGTCCCGAGGTCGTCCTGACGGATCTCAAGATGCCGGGCCTCACCGGCATGGACGTCGTGAAGAGCCTCAGCTCGCTCTCGGACGGGCCGCTCGCGCCGAAGGTGATCCTCGTGACGGCGCACGGCTCGGTCGAGCGCGCGCGCGAGGCGCACCACCTCGGCGCGTTCGACTACATGTCGAAGCCGGTCGTGGCCGACGAGCTGCTCTTCCGGGTGGAACGCGCCGTCGAGGCGTTCCGGCTCGCGGAGAAGGCGATCCGCCTCGAAAGACGCCTGAAGCACGACGGGCTCGAGGCCATCGTCGGCGAGAGCGCCGCGATGCGCGACGTCTTCCGCCTCGTCGAGAAGATCGCGCCCACGAACTCCACGGTTCTCATCCGAGGCGAGTCGGGCACCGGCAAGGAGCTCGTCGCGCGCGCGATTCACGCGCGCTCGCACCGTTCCGGCAAACCCTTCTTCGCCCTGAACTGCGCGGCCATCCCCGAGAACCTCCTCGAGAGCGAGCTGTTCGGCCACGAGAGGGGATCCTTCACGGGCGCCGAAGCGCGGAAGATCGGTCTCTTCGAGGTGGCGAGCGGCTCGACGCTCTTCCTGGACGAGATCGGCGACCTCTCGCTTCCCCTCCAGGGAAAGATCCTGCGCGTCCTGCAGGAGAAGGAGGTCAAGCGCGTGGGCGGAACGGAGACCGTGCCCGTGGACGTGCGCGTCGTGGCGGCGACGAACCGCGACCTCGAGAGCATGATGAAGTCCGGCCAGTTCCGAGAGGACCTCTTCTACCGCCTCAACGTGATCCCCGTCGACCTGCCGCCGCTCCGCGAGCGCGCCTCCGACGTCAAGGCCCTCGTGGGCCGTTTCCTCGAGAAGGCGAATGCGTCGCACGGCACGGCGGTGAACAGCGTCTCGCCCGAGGCGATGGACCTTCTCGTCCGGCATCCGTGGCCGGGAAACGTGCGCCAGCTCGAGAGCCTCGTGGAGCGGGCGGTGCTTCTCTGCGAGGGAACGGTCATCCGGCCCCAGGACCTTCCCGCCGACGTGCGGCTGCGCACGGCTCCGTCCGCGCGTCCGTACGGCTTCGACATCCCCGTCGACGGCATCGACATCGAGGAATTCGAGCGGCAGCTCATCGTCCAGGCGATGGAGAAGTCCGGCTGGGTCATCGCGAAAGGGGCGCGCCTCCTCGGCCTGACGTACCGGACGCTCCAGTACCGCCTCGAGAAATTCGGGCTCAAGAAGCCGGCCTGACCGAGGTGCGGGATCGTCCATTTGGACGGAGCCCCTCGACCGAAATGGTGCGGTGTCTCCTCCCTCGTTCCGGAAAAACGCCGGGACGAGAGCCTCGAGCGCCTAAACGAGAGCTTTTTCGATCCGACGCGGCCGCGCGGGCCTGGGCCCGCTCCGGGCACGTCTCGTGCACGCAAAACAGGCCATGTCGGTCCTCGTCCTCATTCTGGCACTCCTGATCGCGCCCGAGGACACACCGAAGTCCGCCGCAGCGTCTTCCGCGGCCCCCTCTTCCGCGACCGGGCCGACGGCCGCGCCGGTCGTCGCCTCGAGGACGATCGTGGGTGAGATCGTATGGGTCGACCTCGCTTCGCGTCTCGTCCTCGTACGCGAGTCGGTGAAGTCCACTGCAGTCAAGGGCAAGGCCGCCGTGCGCGAGACCGTCGCCATCACGATCGCTCCCGACGTTCCCGTCGTGAAGGGGAAGAAGGCTTCGACGCTCAACGAGCTCAAGCCGAAGGACCACGTCGTCGCCCGCTACCTGCCGACTGCCGCGGGCGCGAAGGCCGTTTCGCTCCGCGTCGCCGACGCCACGCCCCGCACGCCGGCCTCTCCGGCGGGCGGCACGCCCGACGGCGGCGAGACGAACTGATCCTTCGACGCTAGACTCCCCGGGATGGAATCTTCAGCCGCGCCCAGAGTCCGTTTCCGGACGACCGAGGGAGCAATCCTTTCCACGGCCGACGTCGTCGCGAGAGGACACGGCCTGCCCACCCTCCTCGCGTTCTTCAAGACGAGCTGTCCCATCTGCCAGCTCACGTGGCCGTACCTCGAGCGCCTTCATCGGGCCTACGGAGGGAAGGCCGTGCACGTCGTGGGCGTCTCGCAAAACGACGCGGCATCCAGCCGCGCGTACTACGCGGAGCATGGCGGCGCGACGTTCGACCTCCTGCTCGATCCGGAACCGGCGTTCGCCGCATCGAACGCGTTCGACGTCGAGTCGGTTCCGCATCTCGTGCTCCTGTCGCCGGAGGGCCTGGTCGAGGACGTCTTCGCCGGCTGGTCGAAGGCCCGGATGGAAGCTCTCGGCGCCCGCTTCGCGGCGAAAGACGTCCCGTTCGTACCGGTCGTCCCGCCCGGCGATCCGGTACGGGACTCCTCGCCCGGGTGACTGGGCCGCAACCGGTGACCCGGGAGGTCACCTTCGAAAGTGGTCCCTCGTGACCCGTCCGTGACGGTAATCTTCCCCGAGGAGCAACATGCCGGAACGCCCCACGACTCTCGGTGAGCTGATCGCAGCAGGTTACGGGCCGAAGACCGTCAAGGACGAGGTGCGCGACAACCTCATCGCGAAGCTGAAAAAGGGGGAAAACGTCTTCCCCGGCATCCTCGGCTACGAGAAGACCGTCGTCCCCGCGCTCCAGAACGCGATCCTCGCGCGGCACGACATCATCCTCCTCGGCCTTCGAGGCCAGGCCAAGACTCGGATCCTGCGCTCCCTCGTGAACCTCCTCGACGAGGAGATCCCCGTCATCGTCGGCTCGGAGCTGAACGAGTCGCCCTTCGCGCCGTTCACCGCCTTCGGGCGCCGCATGGCCGCGAGTTCCGGAAGCGACCTTCCCGTCGCCTGGCTCGCGCGGGAGGTGCGGTATCGCGAAAAGCTCGCGACGCCGGACGTCACGATCGCCGATCTCATCGGGGACGTGGACCCCGTGAAGGCGGCCACGCTCCGGAAGACCTTCGCCGACGAGGACGTCATTCACTACGGCATCGTGCCGCGCACGAACCGCGGCATTTTCGCCATCAACGAGCTGCCGGACCTGCAGCCGCGCATCCAGGTCGGCCTCCTGAACATCCTCGAGGAGCGAGACCTGCAGATCCGCGGCTTCCCTCTGCGCATCCCGCTGGACATCCTCATGGTGTTCTCCGCGAACCCAGAGGACTACACGAACCGCGGCAACATCATCACGCCGCTCAAGGACCGCATCGCCTCCCAGATCCTCACGCATTACCCCGCCGACTCGAAGACGGCGTCGGCCATCACGGACCAGGAGTCGTGGACCGACCGCGAGACGCACGGCGTGACGGTGCTCCTCGGGGACGAGGTCAAGCTCCTCGTCGAAGAGATCGCGTTCGTGGCGCGCCGGAGCGAGCTCGTGGACCAGTCCTCGGGCGTGTCGGCGCGACTCGCGATCGCCGCGCGCGAGCTGCTCGTCTCGAATCTCGAGCGTCGCGCGCTGAAGACGGGCGAAAGCGTCGTCGCGCCGCGCCTCGTGGATTTCTTCGCGACGCTGCCGGCGATCACCGGAAAGGTCGAGATGGTGTTCGAGGGAGAGCAGCAGGGAGCCGAGATCGTCGCCAAGAAGCTCATCGGCGACGCCGTGAAGGCGCTCTTCGAGGCGAAGTTCCCGGCCGTGGAGGGCCCGCGCGCCCGGGCCGAGAGCCGGCGCCGGCCGCGCAGCGGCGAGCTGGACGAGGACGACCTCAGCGGCCCGACGACCCTCGAGCGCGCCGAGGCGCGCCGGGGCACGGCGGCTGCGGCCGCGCCTCCGGGGCCCTACGACGACATCGTCGGAGCCTTCACCGGCGACAAGAAGATCATCCTCTCCGACGACTCCCCGTTCTCCGAGCACCTGAAGACGCTCGAGTCGGTGAAGGGACTCTCGGATTTCGTCCTCAGGCACGCGAAGCCGCGCGACCACTTCGAGCGGGCGTTCCTCATGGAGCTCGTCCTCGAGGGACTCGTGCAGAACCTCCGCATCGCGCGCGAGGACCTCGACTCGACGGTCACGTACGCCGAGCTCGCGAAGTTCAACCTGATGCGGAGCCGGGGCTGACGTAATCCCTCCGGCACCTGGTTCGTCCGATCGTTCGGATCGGAGCGCGCCGCGCCGGGATGAGGGCCCCTCCGAGCGACCTCCTTTCGACCTTGATCTCCGGACCCAGCCTCTTCCGCCTCCTCGAACGAAGAAGCCCGCGTTTTTGGGCCGGCGTCGTCGCGGCCCTGTTCGTCCTTCTCGCCGCCGTCGACCTCGTCACGAGCCCGGACGTCTCCTTCCTCACGTTCTACTTCCTGCCGGTTCTCCTTGCCTCGTGGTATCTCGGCTCGCGCGAGGGTCTTCTCGTCTCCATCGCGAGCGTCGCCGCTTTCATCGCGGACGACCTCGTCACGAAGCGGCATTACTCGCACGCGATGGTTCCGCTCTGGAACCACGGCGCCGAGTTCGTCTTCTTCGTCTTCTTCTCGTGGCTCGTCGGAACGCTCCACGCCGCATTCGCGCGCGAGGCGGCGGCGCGCACCGAGCG
>DATIFW010000219.1:0-12815 GCA_035455045.1 Thermoanaerobaculia bacterium
GATCGTGGACAAGCGGCGGAAGGGAAAGAACGAAGTCGAGGTTCTGCACGTCATCGGCGACGTGAGGGACCGCAACGTCGTCGTCGTGGACGACATCATCGACACCGCCGGCACCCTGATCAACACGGTCATCGCCCTCCGGGACGCGGGAGCGCGACGCATTTTCGCCGGGTGCGTGCATCCCGTGCTGTCCGGCCCGGCCATCGACCGGGTCAACGCGAGCCCGATCGAGCGCCTGTTCTGTACGAACACGCTTCCCCTCGACGAGAAGCTCGCGCGCTGTCCCCTCGTCACGCCGCTCTCCATCGCGCCTCTCCTCGCAGAGGCGATCCAGCGGATTCACCAGGGTGCGTCTGTTTCGTCGTTGTTCGTCTAGGTCGGTCGAGGGAAGGGCGGGGGTTTTGCTCTTCATGCACCTGATGCTTTTTGCCTCGGCGCAATTATTCTTCTAAGAAATCTGATATTCTCTTTTGTTCGCTGTGGACCGTCCGCCTCGAGAATCCTCTCGGGACCGGGCGCCCTGAAAGGAAGCCATGCTCCAGGAACAGATCGTCGTCGAAGTCGAGAAGCGGCTCACCACCGGGAAGAACGCCGCGAACCGCCTGCGCGCGCAGGACCAGATCCCCGCCGTCCTCTACGGAGGCGGAAAGGAAATGGAAACCTGGTCGCTCCAGGTGCCACGCAAGACCCTCGCAACCCTTCTCAACAAGGGCCTGCACGCGAACGCCATCTTCAAGCTCAACCTGAAGGGCACGACCCAGACGCGCCACGTCATGATCCGCGATCTCACGCTGGATCCGGTTTCGCGGAGAATGCTTCACGTCGACTTCGTGCGCGTGCTCCTCGACCGGAAGCTCCGCGTCAAGAGCGAGATCGCGATCGAGGGCGTGCCGAACGGGGTCAAGAACGCGGGCGGCATTCTGAACATCGTCACCCACGAGATCCTCATCGAGTGCCTTCCCGCCGACATTCCGGAGTCCGTGAAGGTCGACGTCTCCGCGATGGAAATTCACGACTCGCTTCGCGTGTCGGACCTCAAGCTCGGAGAGAAGATCAAGGTCCTCGAGAACGCGGGCCGCGTGATCGCGCACGTCGGCGTGCCGAAGGCCGAGGAAGTGGCCGCTCCGGCCGCCGCCGAGGTCGTCGGCGTGGAGGGCGCCGCCGCTCCGGCCGCCGAGCCCGAGGTGATCAAGAAGGGCAAGAAGGAAGAGGAAGGCGCCGAGCCCGCAGCGGCCGCCAAGACGGCGGCGCCGGCGAAACCCGAGGGCAAGGCGGAGAAGAAGGAAAAGAAATAGGAACGGACGGCCTCTTCCTCGTGGTGGGACTCGGCAATCCCGGCGACCGGTATACCGGAACGCGCCACAACGTCGGCTTCGACGTCGTGCAGGCGTTCGCCCGGAAGGCCGCCGGCCACCCGCCGCGTCTCGACCGGCTCGACTGCCGCGCTCTCACGGGGCGCGTCAGGGTCGGAGACCACGCGGTCGTCGTCGCCAGACCCCAGACGTACATGAACGCGTCGGGCGAGTCCGTGAAAGGCCTCGCGCTCAAGTACGAGGTCCCCCTGGACAGGCTCATCGTCGTCTCCGACGACACGGCGCTGCCCGTCGGCGCGATCCGCATTCGTCGGGCGGGCTCCTCCGGCGGCCAGAAGGGCCTTCAATCCATCATCGACTGCTTCGGCACGAACGCGATCCCGCGCCTCCGCCTCGGCGTGCGCGGGGAGAACTTCCAGCCGGGAGAGGCGCTCGACACGTACGTGCTTTCGCGGTTTTCGAAGAAGGAACGCCCCGTCGCGGACGGGGCGATCGAGTCGGCGTGCGAGGCCCTCACGGTGTTCGTGACCGAGGGCATCGACGCCGCCATGAACCGTTTCAACCGCTCGCCGGAGGAAGATCCGCCGAGCTGAACCACAACCTTGGCTCGGCACCGGACCAGAGGTCCACAGCCGCGCCTCGCGGCCGGTCGACACCGGCGCGATCCAGAAGGAGGAGACCCCGTGACCACCCAGAATCCACAACGCCAGTACGACATGGTCTTTCTCGTCGTCCCCGAAAAGGACGAGGCGGGGGCCCTCGCCGTCGTCGACGAGTTCCGCAAGCTCCTCGTCGACAACGGCGCCACGATCGAGAAGGACGAATCGATGGGGCGCCGCCGGCTCGCCTACACCGTCAAGAAGAGGACCGAGGCGACCTACCACAACTTCCTGTTCCGGGCGCCCACGGCGTGCGTCGCCGAGGTGCAGCGCAAGATGCGCCTCTCGGAGGACATCCTGCGGTTCCTCTCCGTGCGGATCGACGAGGAGGTCAAGCACGGCCTCAAGGTGGCGCGCAACACGAAGCCGCGCCGCCCGCGCCCCGAAGCGTCCGAAACGTCGTATGCCGGTCCGTCCAGCGCTTCTTCCCCCATGCCTCCGGTCGAGCCGGCCGGCGATTCCCGTCCCGAGTGACCGGGAAGGATCAGGAGAAACACGATGGCTGCTCCCGTTCGCAAACCCGTCAAGAAAAAGTTCTTCGTGCGCCGCAAGCGCGTCTGCAAGTTCACCGTCGAGAAGATCGGCTACATCGACTTCAAGGACGTGAAGCTCCTCGCCGGATTCGTCCCGGAGCGCGCGAAGATCCTCCCGCGCCGTATCAGCGGAACGTCTGCTTTTTACCAGCGCAAGCTGGCGACCGCCATCAAAAGGGCGCGCTACCTGGCGCTTCTGCCATACGTCTCCGATTAAGCGAGCCTTTGCCGTCCTCGGGGGGGCGCTCGCCGCGGCGTTGACCGCGGCGGCGCCGCCCTTCGGCCTCGTTCTGGCGCCGCATGCGGCCGCGCGCCTGGGCCGCGCGGCGCTCGAGTCTCAGCGCCTCGCGACCGGTTTCGTCCTCCCGGCCCTGGCAGTCCCGATCGCGCTCCTCCTCGGCGTCCTGCTCGTTCCGGAAGGGGCGGTCGTCGCCGCGGCCGTCGCGATCGCCCTCGTCGCGCTTCCTGCGGTGGCACTCTTCGCCGCGGCGCGGGACGGTCGCCGGCGGGACGACGTCCTCCTCGTCGTCTTCGCCCTCACCGGGATCGGCGGCCTCGCAGCCCTCCTCGGCGTGTCCGTCGCCACGGGCCGGGACCCCGGAGCCATCCTTGCGGCTCGGTGGGCCGCGCTCGTCCCGGAGATGCTCGCGAGCTACCGGTCGAGCGGCTGGAGCGAGACTTCGCTCGCGACCGTCGCGCGACTCTTCGAGTTCGGCCGGGTCCTCGTGGAGGACCAGCTCGCGGGTCTCGTCCTCGCGGCCGCCGTGCTTCACGCGGCCCTCGTCGTCTACGGATTCGCGCGCGGCGCCGGCCTGGCCGAGGCGGACTGGTCCGAAGCGTCCTTCAGCCGTTTCCGGACCCCGCTGGCGGCCGCCGCCGCGTTCGTGCCCGCGGGTCTCCTCGCGGCGGTAGGCGGCGCGGAGCTTCGCCGGCCCGCCGTCGATCTCCTGCTCCCCCTCGGCGTGTTGTTTTTTCTGAGGGGCCTCGCCATAATCCGCGCTCTTCTAGACCGCGGAAGAGCCGGCCTCGTCGGCCGGGCGCTCGTCTACGTGCTGGTTTTTCAAATGCCGTTTCCTCTTCTTCTCGCTCTCTCGGGCCTCTTCGACGAGTTCGTCGACGTGAGGACACGGCTCGAGAAGAGAGGATCCGGCGGCGAGTCCGCGGGTCCACCCGGCCCCGACGGATTCTGACCGGCGACAATCTCCATTCCAGCTGAGGAGCTCACGATGAAAGTGGTCCTGACCGATGACGTGAAGGGGCTGGGGCACCGGGGCGACGTGGTGAGCGTCGCCGAGGGCTATGGCCGGAACTTCCTGCTGCCCAAAGCGCTCGCGTATCCCGCCACCGACGGCAACCTGAAGAGGCTCGAGCAGGAAAGAAAGCGCTACGACGCCCGCATCGAGCACGAGAAGGACCAGGCCACGGCCGTGGCGAAGTCCATCGAGGGCGCCAAGATCGTCCTCCACAAGAAGGCGGGCGAGAACGACGCGCTCTACGGCTCCGTCACCTCCTCCGAGGTGGCCGACGCGCTCGAGGCCAAAGGCATCACGGTCGACAAACGGAAGATCGACCTCGAGGAGCCCATCAAGCGCCTCGGGACGCACACGGTCCACGTGAAGCTGCACCGCGACGTGATCGTGGGCCTCACGGTCGAGGTTCTTCCCATCGTCTCGTGAGCCGGAATGCCGTCGGCAGCGTTCCCTGCCGCGAGGCCGCGCCGCTCCGGAGTCTGGCGGTGGGCGCTCGGCGTCGCCGCGTTCCTTTGCGCGACGGCGGCGTGGACGGTCCCGGTTTCGGCGGACGGCCTCGAGGTTCTCCGGACCTCGTTCACGCTCCACTTGACGGGCTCGTTCCGGCTCCCTCCGCCGCCGCCCGGCTCGTGGCTCGATCCGTACCAGCACCGTAAGCTGCCCGGAGGCGTGCCGGGCTACGACGTCTCGTATCCGCCTCTCGCCGCCCTCGTGCGCGCGGCTCTTTTCCCTCCTATCAGCCTCGTGCCGGCGGGGGCCCTTCGCGGGCGCGTCGCCGACGCTGTCATGCAGCTTCTTCCCGTGCTCCTCACGGCGCTCGCGGTCGTGCCTCTCACGCGCCTCGCCCGCCTCGCCGGCTGCTCTCGTCGCGCAGCACCCGCGCTCGCGTCCGCGCTTCTCGTCACGACCTTTCTCGGCCCGCTCGGTCGGCTCGACTTTCCGGAGCCGTTCATCGTTCTTCTGTCCTCCTGGTCTCTCGAACGGATCCTCGTGGCTCGACGGCGGGAGGGCGCACACCGGCTCAAGGCCCTGGCGGCGGGCGGAGGCCTGGTCGGGCTCGCCCTGCTCGCGAAACCAACGGCTTTCGTGCTCGTTCCCGCGATGCTTCTCGCCGTCGCGAGGCCGCTTCGGAGGCCCCTGCGGGCTCGGGATTTCGCGGCGTTCGGCGCCGGAATGCTCCCGGGCCTCACGGCATTTTTCGCGCTGAACAACCTGCGCTACGGGAGCCCGCTCGATTTCGGGTATCGCTGGGGCGATTTGCCCCCGGGGGGCGAACGCCTCCCGCTGGCCTGGACGGCGCTGCGCCTCACCGTGCTTCCGAACCGAGGTGTCTTCTGGTTCGCGCCGCTTCTCCTGCTCGCCTTTTTCGTTCCGATGAGAAACCGGCTCGCCGAGCCGCTCCGGACGGATTGCGCAGCCGCGCTCGTGGCCTCGGGCGGCTTTTTCGCGGCGAATCTGTGGTGGTGGGTCTGGGAAGGGGGATTCGGCTGGGGCCCACGCCTCCTCGCCCCCGCAGTCGCGCTCTCCATACCGTGGCTGGTCGGGCGGGGACCCACGTGGCGCCGGGCCGGGCTGACGCTGGCGTTTTTCGGATTCGCGCTCAACCTGCCCGCCTACCTGCTTTACGAGGTCCGGATCTACGACTTTTCCAAGTTGGGAAACTCTCCCGGCGCTCCCGTCGGCCCCGTGATGAGGCGTCACCGGAATCCCGCAGCTCCCGGGGAGGTCGATCCGCTTCAGCGGGTCCACTACGTGCCGGCGGCCGCGACGTGGATCGAGGGACCCAGGATCCTCTTCGCGCTCGCCACCCGGGGCAATGGAAAGGAAACAGGAGACGTTGCGGGCGACGCGAGGCGGGATCCTCTCGTTCTCCGCCTGCTGCTCGGAAAGCCCGCCCTGCCCGCCGTCCCCGGGGTGGGGCTCCTCCTCTTCGACGACGCCGAGATGGCGGCCGACGTGGACCCGCGACGCGCCCTGGCGTTCGCGCAGGCGGCGATCGATTTCGGAGGGCCGCCCGTGGACACCAGGGCCTTCGTGTCGATGCTGCTCCTCAGAAGCGGTCGAGCCTCCGAGGCCGCGCGCGTCTGCCGCGAAGCGCTCGCGCTGGATCCCGGCCGCGCCGACCTCCGCTCGAACCTGGCGCTCGCGGAAAGAATGATGAAGCGAGCGGCGGGTCCGCGGCCGCCGGGCTGAGCGCCTCTCGGCGACCGGGCCCGCCGTCTCGCGTCGTCCCGTACAATCGCGACACGTTCTCATGATGAAGACCGATACGTGGCCGACGGAACGGCCCGACGACACGGGCGCGCGCGGGCGGGTGCACCCTCTGGTCCCGCTCAACCACCGGATCCGCGTTATCGCGATGCCGCTGATCGCGTTCATGGCGTGGGCGCAGGTGGGAGCCCAGCGCCCGGGGCCGGTCTTCCTGGGCGCGCTCGTCGCGACCGCGCTCGTCTGGCCGCAGCTCGCCTATCTCGTGTCGTCGAGGTCGCCGGACGGGAAGCGCGCCGAGCTCCGGAACCTTCTCATCGACTCCTTCCTCGCGGGAGCGTGGGTCGCGGAGACGCATTTCGGCCTGTTTCCGTCCGCCGTCATCGTCAGCGCCATGATGACCGCCTGTCTCAGCGTCGGCGGCCCGCCCCTCTTCTGGAGGGCTCTCGCTGCCGTGGCCTCCGGAGCGGTCGTGGTCGGCCTCTCGACGGGATTCGAGGTGTCCCTCGGGTCCTCGGTCGTGGCGAGCAGCATCTGCCTCGCGTGTCTCTTTCTCTTCACGTCCGTCTTCGGCCTCTATTCCTTCGTCCAGACGCGACGCGTGATCCGCGCGCGGAAGGAGGTGGCCGACCAGCACGACCAGATCCGCGATCAGTACCGCATCATCGAGCGGGCGCTCCAGGCGGCGCTCGACGCGAACGAGGAAGCGAAGGCGGCGGACGCGAGCAAGAGCGCCTTCGTCGCGAACATGAGCCACGAGCTGCGCACGCCGCTCAACGCGATCCTCGGCTACAGCGAGATCCTCGCGGAGGACGCCCGGGCCGCCGGGCAGCCCGGCCTCGTCGCGGATCTCGGGAAGATCGAGACAGCCGGCCGGCACCTTCTCGAGCTCATCAACGAGATCCTCGACCTGTCGAAGCTCGAGGCGGGGAAGACACGGCTCTATCTCGAGACCTTCGACATCGCACAGGCCGTGTCCGACGCCGTCACGACGGCGCGCCCCGTCGTCGAGCGGAACCGCAACCGTCTCGAGATCGTCTGCCCGTCCGGCATCGGCGAGATGCGCGAGGACGTCACCAAGGTCCGCCAGGTGCTCCTGAACCTCCTCTCGAACGCGGGGAAGTTCACGAAAGAGGGCGTCGTGACGCTCGAGGTGGGGCGAGCGACGGCCGACGACGGCGACTGGGTCGTCTTCCGGGTTCGCGACACGGGAATCGGCATACCGGCCGAGACGCAGGCGCGTCTCTTCGAGCCGTTCGTGCAGGCGGACGCCGGAACCCAGAAGAAGTACGGCGGCACGGGCCTCGGGCTCGCGATCACGCGAAAACTCTGCCAGCTCATGGGTGGCGACGTGACGCTCGAGAGCGAGCCGGGCCGCGGGTCGACGTTCACGGTCCGTCTGCCGGTGCTCGAAACCGAGGATGTCGACGCCTCGCGCGTGAGGCCGGCGATGCGGCGCGGCGGGAGTGGGGTCATGCGCGCCCTGACGGAGCCGTCGCAGCGACCCCTCGCCCTGGTCGTCGACGACGATCCCGTGGAACGCGAGCTCATGGGAAGGATCTGCGAACGCGAAGGCTTCGCCGTCGCCGCGTGCGGCGGGGGCGAGGAGGCCCTGCGCCTCGCGAGGGAGCGCGTGCCCCACGTGATCATCCTCGACATCGTCATGAAGGGCATGGACGGCTGGCAGGTGCTGGAGGCGCTGAAGTCCGACCCGGCTCTCGAGCGCATTCCGGTGGTCGTCGTCTCCGTTCTCGACGAGCGGGATCGCGGGCTCTCGCTCGGCGCGCTGGCGTACTTCGTGAAGCCCGTGAGCCACGAACGGCTCGCGACCTTCTTCTCGCGCCTGCGCAGCGGACGCCGAACGTGACGGAACGGGCGCCTCTTCGCCTCGAGATGTCGGGCGTGACGACGCCCGGGACGCTCGAGGCAATCCAGGCCTTCGTGGTGGACGGCTGCCGGAGGGCCGGCGCCGACGACGCGACCGGCTTCGACCTGCGCCTCGCAGTGGACGAGGCCTGCACGAACGTCGCGATGCACGGATACGCAGGGGCGGGGCCCGGGCCGATCGGCGTGGTCCTGGAGTCGGACGGCACGTGGATTCGCGTCACGATCACGGATCGCGGAGTGTCGTTTCGGCCCGAACGCGTCGAGCCGCCCGACCTCGCTGCCGAAGCGGAGCGCCGCCCCCTGGGCGGACTGGGGTGGCATTTGATCCGACAAATGACGGATGAGATCGAGTATCATTCGGACAGCGATTCGGGAAACCGTCTCGTTCTCGGACGTCGGATCAAGCCCTGAAGGAGGAGCACATGGAGATCACTGCGGAGACTTCGCCGAACGTGACGGTCGTGTCCATCAGCGGCACGGTGGACAGCGGAACGGCAGGGGCGCTCGCGACGTCCCTCCGCGAGCACGCTGGAAACGGAGGCTCCCACCTCGTCGCGGATCTCGCGGGCGTCGATTACATGAGCAGCGCGGGGCTGCGAGCCCTCCTCGAGACGGTGAAGGAGGCCCGCCAGAGGGGCGGCGATCTCCGGCGCGCCGGCGTGCAGCCGAACGTCCTCCGCGTCCTCGACCTTTCGGGCTTCACGAAGATCCTCAAAGTCTTCCCGGACGTCGCCGCGGCCGCTGCCAGCTTCCCGGCCTGACCGCAGGGAGGCGAAGGTGTCCTCAGTCGCCGCGCGTCCCGTCGGCAAAGGCATCGCGCTCGTCATCGGTTCCGGCAGCGTCAAGTGCGCCGCGGCGCTCGGCCTTCTGAAGGTCCTCAAGCGCGAGGCGATCCCGATCGGCCTCGTCGTGGGCTGCAGCGGCGGGAGCCTCTACGCGGCCCTGATCGCCCTCGGGATCGACGTCGCCGAGGCGGAGGAGATGACGATGCGTCTCTGGACGCGCGCGCTCACGAAGCGACGCGCCTGGAAGGCTCCGCTCCGCGTCCTTTTTCCGGGCATCTTCGGGTTCTCCGAGAGGTTCGGGCTCGTGGACGACCGCCTCGTCCTCGCGCGGCTCCGGGACGCCTTCGGCGGAAAGACGTTCGCGGACGCGAACATCCCGCTCTTCCTGACGGCCACCGACTTCTGGAACGGCGAACAAGTCGTGATGTCGGGGGGGCCGCTCGTCGACGCGATCCGCGCGAGCATCGCGATCCCGTACGTCTTCGAGCCGTGGCCCGTCGGCGACCGCCTCCTCATGGACGGCTTCCTGTCCGATCCGATGCCCGTCGGGGTCGCGATCCGCGAAGGCGCGGACGTGATCGTCACGATGGGATTCGAGAGTCCGTACCAGACGCGCGTGAACGGCATCCTGCGTTTCGCCTTCCAGCTCTCGAGCATCAATTCGAACAACCTCCTGCGCGCGAACTACTCCTTCCACAACCTCGCGCACCACAGCGAGATCCTGCCCATCGTGCCGAGGTTCAAGGACGCGATCCACCTTTTCGACACCGACAAGATTCCCGCCGTGATCGCGGAGGGCGAACGGGCGGCGGAGGAGCTCGTGCCGCAGCTTCGCCGGCTGCTCGGGGCCGCGGCCTGAGAACGGCGTGACCGCTCCGGGCGCGCCCGCGCGCCTCCTCGTGGTGGACGACGTGGAGGTGAACCGGGATCTCCTCATGCGGCGCCTCACGCAGCAGGGCCACGAGGTCGAGATGGCCGCTAACGGGCGCGAGGCGCTCGACGTCCTGCGCTCCGGGAAAGCGTTCGATCTCGTCCTTCTCGACGTCATGATGCCGGAGCTGGACGGCTATCAGGTCCTCGAAGCGCTCCGAGCGGACGCAACCCTCCGTTCGCTCCCGGTGATCATGGTGTCCGCGGTGAACGAGGTCGAAAGCGTCGTGCGGTGCCTCGAGGCGGGCGCCGAGGACTACCTGTCGAAGCCGTTCAACCCGGCTCTCCTCCGGGCACGGGTCGGGTCGACGCTCGAGAAGAAGCGGCTGCGGGACGTGGAGCGTCTGCACGCGAAGAACCTCGAGCGGGAGCTGGAGATCGGGCGCAACATCCAGAAGTCGTTCCTGCCGCGGTCGCTTCCTGTCGTCCAGGGGTGGGAGATCGCGGCAATGCTCAGACCCGCGCGCCAGGTCGGCGGGGATTTTTACGATGCCTTCCCCCTTTCCGGGGGCGGCATCGGACTGGCCGTGGGCGACGTCTGCGACAAGGGGGTCGGCGCTGCTCTTTTCGTCGCCCTCGTGCGCACGCTCCTTCGCGCGACCGCCGAGCGCCTCGCGGCCAACCGCCCGGACGACTGGGATCGCGTCGTGCTCGAGCCCGTGGCGCTCACGAGCGACTACGTCGTGCGGACGCACGCCGAGACGAACATGTTCGCGACGCTGTTCTTCGCCGCCCTGGATCCCGCGTCAGGCGCTCTCGTCTGGCTCAACGCCGGGCACGAGCCGCCCTACCTTCGGAGAGCGTCGGGCGCGGTCGAGCGGCTCGAGCCGACGGCGGGCGCGGTGGGGCTGATGCCGGACGCGATATTCGAGATCGCGCGGGCGACCCTCTCTCCGGGGGATGTTCTTCTCGCCTTCACGGACGGCGTGACCGAGGCGCGCGACCCCGAGGGCCTCCTGTTCGGTTCGGGGCGCCTCGATGCACTCGTCGGGAACGGCGCGGCCGCGCCGGACCTCGTCTCGGCGATCGCGGCGGCGGTCGATGCGCATGCCCGCGGAGCGGATCCTGCGGACGACATTGCGCTCCTGGCGGTGCGCCGGACCCTCCCGCAGGATCGCGACACGCCCTAATGACGCTCGCTTCGGAGACGCGACGCGGCCGCTCTCCGGGAGACCCCGCTCGCGGCCCCCGCACCCCTGCGAGGTGGAATCTGAGCCTGGTCCCGGGGACGCGCCTGGTCAGCCCGGCGGCCCGGGGCCGGGCTTCGGTGGCGGCGCGGCGAGCGTCGGAGCGTCCGTCACGGTGACTTCGTCGCCCTTCGTCTCGCCACGTTTCGGCGAGTAGATCGCGCGCTGGAGGTACTGGGGGAGCTTCGCGACGGCGTGCGGCTGGTCGCCGCACAGCTCCGTCGGCTGGGTGCCGTTCACGAACGCCATGAGCACGACCTTCGCGCACGAAGGCGTCGCCCGGTACCCGGTGGATTCGTCCACCGCCACGAGAACGACGCCCTGAGGCGTTTCGAAGTCCTCGGCCTGGGTCACGAGACCCGCGTCCTTCATCTTCTCGACGATTTTGACGAAGATCGGGAGGGCGACGTCGGCGCCCGCGGACTTCGGCCCGAGCGTCTTTTTCGTGTCGTGCCCGACCCACACGGCGATCGTGTGGCGCGGCGTCATGCCGATGAACCAGGCGTCCGTGAAGTCGTTCGTCGTGCCCGTCTTGCCCGCGAGGGGAAGCCTGAGCCGTGCCGCGGAGCCCGCGGTGCCGCGAGCCACGACCCCCTTCATCATGTTCAGGAGGACGTAGGCCGCGGCGGGGGACGTGGCCTCCTTCGGCTCGGGGGTGTTCTGCTCGAGCAGGATCCCGTCCGCGTTCCGGATCCGCTCGACGAGATAGGGCTTGTACGACACGCCTCCGCTCGCGATCGCGGAGTAGGCCGCGGCCATTTCGATCGGCGTCACCTCGAAAGAGCCGAGCGCGAGCGAGGGATAGGCGAGGAGGTTCTGCCGGACGCCGAGGCGGCGCGCGGCCTCGATGACCTTCTTCGTGGTGACGAGCAGATCCACGCGCACGGTCGAGACGTTCAGCGAATGCTCGAGCGCGTACTGGTACGTCACGATCCCGTTGTACTTGCGCTCGTAGTTCTGCGGCTCCCAGGGAGGCTCCCTCGGGTCGATGACGATCGAAAGCGGCGCGTCGAGCACGGTGTCCGCGGGCGTGAAGCCCTGCTCGATGGCCGCCAGGTACACGGCCGGCTTGAAGGCGGAGCCCACCTGGCGGAGAGCCTGTACGGCCCGGTCGAACTTCGAGCGGTTGAAGTCGTACCCGCCGGTGAGAGCGCGCACCGCGCCGGTGCCGTTCTCGAGGATGACGACCGCGCCTTCGACGTGGGGATCCTGCGCGACGAGCGTCTCCTCCTTCCCCGCGTCGTTCACGAACGTCTCGATCTGGATCACGTCGCCCCGCCGGACGGCTTTCGCGGGGCTCTCGGCGCGGGTCCACCGGAAAGCGGCCGCCGGCACGGTGAACCGTTTCGTGTCGACCCGCACCTCGGCGCCCGTTTTCGAGGCCGAGAGGACGACGCCCGTGAGCGTGTCGGACGGAGGAACGCCCTCGGCCCAGGCGGGGTCGCGGTATTTCTCGGGGTCGATCCCTTCGGAGACGAGGTTGCGCGGCTTGCGGAAGCCCGAGCGGCGGTCGATGCGCCGAAGACCCTGGCGCAGCGCTTCTTCAGCCCAGGTCTCGAGCCGGGGGTCGAGCGTCGTGTCGACGCGCAGGCCCTCGCGATAGAGGTCTCCCTCCCCGTACTCCTTCTCGAGGTACTGGCGGACCTCCTCGCAGAAGTAAAGGCCGAGCGTCGTCTCGCGCGACGAGCGGATGACGTCCAGGGGAGCTCCCTGTGCAGCCGCTCGCTGCGCGTCCGAGAGAAAGCCTTCCTCGGCCATGCGGCGGAGAACGAGGTCGCGCCGGTTCTTCGCGGCGATCGGATTGTTGAACGGCGAGTAATACGCCGGGCGCTGAATGACGCCCGCCAGCAGCGCGGCCTCGGGCAGGGTGAGCGTCTTCGCGCCGTGTCCGAAGTACCAGCGGGACGCCGCCTCGACCCCGTAGGTTCCGTGCCCGAACGGAATCTGGTTCAGGTACATCGTCAGGATCTGGTCCTTCGAGAACCGCTTCTCGATCTCGACCGTCAGGAAGATCTCGTTGATCTTCCGTGCCCACGTCTTCTCGGGCGTCAGAAACACGGCAC
>DATIFW010000220.1:0-29335 GCA_035455045.1 Thermoanaerobaculia bacterium
GCCTTCCGCTTCGGCGCGGGCGGGACGCGCAACCACCTGATCTCGAACCGCGACATGGTGTTCAACGCCCACTCGGCCGCGGTGACCGGGTCTCCGCTCTTCTACTGGCGGAGGAACCCGAACCGCTTCGACGAGAGCTCCTTCGCAGACCTGATGAGGCTGACGGACGCGGGGAGCCTCATCGTCTTCGGCGGCGTCGGGATCAACACGACCAGCCCGGGATACCCTCTCGAGGTCTCGTCCGCGGGAGACACACAGGTCGGGCTCCGGAGTGACACGACCGGCGGCCGCGTCTGGACGCTCCAGAGCAGCAACGGCCAGGCCGGCGGAACTTCCGCCGGCTCGTTCCAGATCGTGGACCGGACGTCGGGTCAGAGCCGGCTCGCGATCACGTCGGCGGGGCAGGTCGCGATCAACGCGACCGACCCACTTGGATTCACCTTCTCCGTCAACGGAAGCGCCTCCAAACCCGGCGGTGGCTCGTGGTCCCTCTACTCGGACGCGCGCCTGAAGCGGGACATCCGGCCGCTCCAGGGGACGCTGGACCGGCTGCTCGCCCTTCGCGGCGTGACCTTCGAGTACGTCGACCCGGAGGCGATCCACGAGCTGCCGGGAACCCGGATCGGGATGGTGGCCCAGGAGGTGGAGACCGTTTTCCCGGACTGGGTCAGCGAAGGCCCCGACGGCTACCGCCGCCTCACGATGCGCGGTTTCGAGGCGCTCGCGGTCGAGGCGCTCCGGGATCTAAGGCGGGAGAAGGACGACGAGATCAGCGCGCTCAAGTCCGCTCTCGAGACGCAGCGGGCGGAGATCGCCGCCCTTCGCGCCGCGATCGACCGCCTAAGCGCGGATCGGGCCGAACGAAGCGACCGATGGCAGCGCTGATGGGCGCGGCCTCCCGGCACGTGGGCGTCCTCGCGCGGGCCTGAACCCGCCCAAGGCTGTACTGGAACTGGTTCGGACAGCTGGAGAGAGGCGTCGGCACTCTTCAAGTCGGCTTAGGGCTTCAGGAGGTCTGCCGCTAGCGGCATCCGCCCCGCTCCTTGCGGGCGTCGGCGAGATAGGACGTCCTTGTCTTCGGGAGGCGGCCGTTCTTCTCGAGCTCCTCCAGGGCCGAAGCGCTTCTCAGGAAGAGTTCGCAGGCGCGGCCGGTCTCACCGACCTGCCGCCGCGAGCGCCCCTCCGAGACGTCGAGCCAGGCGCGGTGCAGGGCCGCCCACGAGTTCGTCGGATCGAGCGCGAGGACGGCATCGTACGCACGCGCGGCCTCGCGGAATCGCCCGAGGGCTTCCGCGGGCCGGCCGAGGGACGCGAGCGCCTCGCCGAGAGAGTGGAGCGAGAACGCGACCTGGAGCTTTGCGGCCGCGTTCTTCGGGTCGGCGGCCTCGAGGTCGCGATTGAGCGCGAGCCGCTCCTCGAACGCCGCGAGCGCCGCAGCCGCCGGTGTGGAATTGCTCAGCCATCCCGCGTACTCCCCCAGGGTGTACGCGAGGTCCTGCTTGAAGCGCGAGCTCAGAGGGCGCTCCGAGACGAGCGCCCTCTGGATCGAAAGCGACTCCTCGAAGGCTTCCCGCGCCCGGTCCGCCTCGCCGAGAGCCTGGTAAGTCTCGCCGATCGACGTCAACGTCCGGCCGAGCCCGCGCCTCAGGTCCGCATCTGCAGGCTGCTCCCCGAGCAACGCGCGCAGGGTGGCCTGCTGCCGCCTCAGGGGATCGAGCGCCTCGCGCGGCCTTCCCTGGGAGAGAAGGTTGAATCCGAGCAGGCCAAGGCCCTGAGCCAGCTCCCTGCGGCGTGTCCGATCCGAGGGAGCGGCGTCGGCGAGCGCCTGCCGCAGCGCGACGCCCTTCCGCTGCATCGCGAGCGCCTCGTCGCGCGATTCGCCGGTTGCGAGGATCCCGCCCCCGACGAGACTCGCCTTCGCGAGCATGGCCCGATCCTCGTCGGTCGCCAGGGGTGAGGACACGAGCGGCTCGAGAAGAGAGAGAGCCTTCCGATAGCTTTCGACAGCCCCGCGCAGGTCTCCGAGATTGGGCTGGAACGGGTTTCCCTGGACGTCGCCGACGCGCTGATATGCCTCGGCGAGCTCCCGGGTCAGCGCACGATCGCCCGCTGCCTCCTTCGAGAGACCGTCCAGGTATTCGAGGCCTCGTTTCACGACGAGCGCCCGCGCCGCGGTCGACCCCGGCAGGTCCCGGATCGCGTCGTGGAACTCGAAGAGGTAGGAGCTCGCCAGCCTGCGCACGTCCTCGAATCGTCGCTCGGCTTTTCGCCGCT
The DNA here is from genome assembly GCA_035455045.1 of Thermoanaerobaculia bacterium. Taxonomy (GTDB): domain Bacteria; phylum Acidobacteriota; class Thermoanaerobaculia; order UBA5066; family UBA5066; genus Fen-183. Next base: position 2,275 of record DATIFW010000220.1, read on the forward strand.
GGGCATTCGCCGCGAGGAGGCCTCCCACGAGCGACGCCGCGACGAGAGCCGCGGCGAAGAGGACCGCCCAGTGCCTGCGTGCGAACTTGCGGGCGCGGTACGCCGTCCCCCCGCGGCGCGCCGCCACCGGACGACCCGCGAGGAATCGCTCGACGTCGGAAGTCAGGGCGTCGACGGAGCCGTAGCGCGGTGCGGGCTCCTTCCGGAGCGCCTTCAGGACGATCGCCTCGAGGTCACGCGCGATCGTCGGGTCGATCGCGCGCGGGCGGAGCGGCTCGGCGGTCAGAATCGCGGTCAGCATCGCCGAGGGCTCGCTCGCGGCGTCACCGTACGGCTTGCGTCCGGTCAGGAGCACGAACAGCAGGACCCCCAGCGAGTAGACGTCCGACTGGGTGGTCACCGGCTCGCCGCGGATCTGCTCGGGGCTCGCGTACGCGGGTGTCATCGCCCGCCATTCGGTCACCGTGCGCTCGGTCCCCGCCTCGGGCGTGAGGAGGCGTGCGAGGCCGAAGTCGAGGAGCTTGGGCACGCCGTCCTTCCCGACGAGGATGTTCGAAGGCTTCAGATCCCGATGGACGACGAGGTTGCGGTGGGCATGCTGGACGGCGTCGCAGACCGAAATGAAGAGCCGCAGCCTCCGTGGGAGCGGCGCTCCCTCGTCCTTGCAGAACGCGTCGATCGGCCGCCCTTCGACGTACTCCATGACGAAGTAGGGGAAGCCGTCCTCGGTCGTTCCGCCGTCCAGGAGCATCGCGATGTTGGGGTGCGACAGCGAGGCCAGGATCTGTCTCTCGTCGTGAAAACGCTTGAGGAAATAGGAGGCGTCGAGCCCCGCGCTCACGAGCTTCAGAGCGACCTGCTTGCGGAACGTCGCGTCGGCACGCTCCGCGAGATACACGGTACCCATTCCGCCGCGGCCGAGCTCCCGGACGAGCTCGTACGGTCCGATGCGGGTGCCCTGCGGAATTGTGTGGAGGGCGCGCACCGCTTCTCGCACCCCGCCTTCGAGAGTGCCCGATTCGGACTCGGCGAGAAGCGCTTCGACTTCTTCCCGGAGCGCGGTGTCGTCTCCGCAGGCCCCGCGAAGGAACGCCTCCCGGTCCCTGGGGGACAGAGTCACGGCTTCGCCGAAGACGACCCGTGACCTTAGGAAGAGGTCGGACGTCATGTCGTGCGGCCGATCCGTGACCCGTTCCGGCATGGCATGGAGGAGCGACTCTGATTCTGACACGCGGCCCACGGCGGGTCCGGCGCATTTTTCGGGAAGGCGCGCAAGAAATCGCTTCCGATTGCGCATCTCTGTCTGGAGGCGGCTCGCGGAGAGGAGGAAGCAATGAATTCGTTCCATCGGACGGGCATCCATCGTCAGCGGATCGAATCGGGATGGAACCTGCTCGCGGCCGCCGCGTTCCTCCTGTTTGCCGCGCCGGCTCTCGGCCAGACTCCCACGGTCGCCCGGGTCGTGCCGGCCTTCGGACCGGCAGGGGGCAACAACATCGTGATCGTGACCGGCACGGGTTTCGCGGCCGGGGCGGCGGTCACGTTCGGCGGCGTTCCCGCGACGTCAGTCGCGGTCGTCAATTCGACCTCGCTGACGGCTCACCCTGCGGCCCATTCCGCCGGATCGGTCGCGGTCTCCGTGACGAACCCGGGCGGCTCGCCCGGCAGCCGCGCCAACGCCTACAAATACCTGACGCCTTCGGGCTCGTTCGGCATCCAGTACTTCCCGGTCACCACGGGCTTCGTCACGGACATCGCGGCGGGCTCAGACGGCAATCTCTGGCTCCTCAACGACGGCGGCGAGGACCTCGTCTCCTGGAGCATCTCGAGGATGACCCCCTCGGGCGTCTTCACGAACTTTCCCCGGCCCGAGGCGGGCCTGATGACGGACATCGCGCCGGGGCCCGACGGGAACGTCTGGTACACGCGGATACGGGACCCGTTCACGTCGAGCGGGGCGGCCGTCGGCCGCATGACCCCCTCCGGCGTCGGGACGGAGTTCGCTCTCAACCCAATCAGTGATCCCAAGGGGATCACGGCCGGGCCCGACGGCGCCGTGTGGTTCGGTGAAAGCTACGACACGATCGCCGGGAGAATTACGACGAGCGGCTCGATCACCGAGTTCACCGTCGACGCCCGCCCGAACGGGATCACGCTCGGGCCGGACGGCGCGCTCTGGATTGCAGGACGCAAACAGTCCGGGTATTGACTGCGCCTACTGCCCGGCGGGCAGTTCCAGGACTTCCCAATCCCCAACCTCCCGTCCGGCGTCTATCCGGACAAGATCGTTGCGGGCCCGGACGGGAATCTCTGGTTTCAATTCTCCAGCAGCTTCAGCAGCCTGAGGATCGGACGCCTCACGACGGCCGGCGTCTATACGGAGTTCCCCATCACGACCGGATTCGCGGTGCACGACATCGCGGCCGGAGTGGATGGCAACCTGTGGTTCACGAACAGCGACTTCGCGTTCGACACGTTCGTCGGCCGGATCACCCCGTCGGGACAGGTGACGACGTTCCCTCTTCCCATTGGCAGCTTTCCCCGCGGGATCGCCGCCGGTCCGGACGGCGCGATCTGGTTCGCAAACGGCTACGACGTCGGACGGATCAACCCGGGCGCGCCCCCGCCGTCCGTGACCCGCGTGACGCCCTCCTTCGGGCCGGACGCGGGAGGGACGCACGTCACCGTCCTGGGCGCGGGTTTTCAGTCCGGGGCGACAGTCTCCGTCGGTGGTGTCCCCGCGACCGGCGTCACGGTCGTGGATCCGACCACGATCACCGCGACGACCGGGCCTCACGTCGCCGGGACGGTGGACGTGACGGTCACGAATCCCGGCGCTCAACCCCTGACGCTTGCCGGGAGCTTCTTCTATTCTCCTCCACCGATCACGTCGCGGTTCTTCCCGGTGACGCCATGCCGCGTCCTCGACACGCGCAACCCAAATGGACCCTTTGGAGGTCCCGCCCTCAACGGGAACGGGGCGCGGCGGAATTTCGTCCTGGCGGGAAGCTGCGGCGTGCCGGCGGACGCGAAGACGGTCTCGGCGAACGTCACGGTGACGGGGCCCGCCTCGGGGGGAACCCTCAGCTGCTTCCCCGGAAACGCCGTCCCGACCGGCACGACCACGATCGCCTTCAGGTCCGGCCAGACCCGCGCGGACAACACCATCCTCTATCTGGCGACCGACGGTACGGGTTCGATCGGCGTCCGTAACGACACCAGCGGCTCCGTTCACTTCATCCTGGACGTCAACGGCTATTTCCGATAGGGGACACAGCATCGACACGCGCCATCAACTCGGCGAAGCGCCGGTCGCGCCTCAGCGTCTCCAGTAACGGGTAGACGCGCAGGATCGCCATGTTGTCCGAGCGGTCTTCGTACGCCCGCTCGAGCAAGGCGAACGCGCGATCGTTCTCTCCGAGGCCTGCGTTCACGAGCGCGAGCTGGAAAGGAGAGACGTAGCGCTTTCTCGAGAGAGCCTCCAACCGCTTCTCCATGGCGCGTGCGTCGGCGCTGCGGCCCGCCACGCCGTACGCGTGGCCGAGCGTCGCGAGAAACCGGGGAGATCCGTCGAGCTGAAACGCGCGCTCCAGCTCGTCGACGGCCTCCTTCACCCGCCCCTTCTTGAGGTACGCGATGCCGAGCATGTTGTGCGCGACCGCGAAGTTGGCCTCCATCTCGAGCGCCGCCTCGAGCTGCTGAATCGCCTCGTCGTATCGGCCGGCCCAGCAGTGGATCTCGCCGACGTCGGTCGCGATGCTGACCGAGAGCGGATCGAGCTCCTGAGCCCTGCGGATCTGGGCGATCCCCTCGTCGAAGCGGCCGCGCGACGCGAGGAAATACGCGTACCACTGTGACGCCGTCGCGTATCCGGGATTGAGGGTGATCGCGCGGCGAAACGCGCGGGCCGCGCCCTCCCAGTCCCAGTCGTAGATCCAGCGGACGAACGCCGCCGAAGCGTGCGCCTCGCCCGGAGCGTCGTCGGAAGATACGGCGCGGAGTGCGGCGGCGCGTGCCTCGTCGAGGACCTCGCGGGGCGGCCCGGCCCCCCAGACGCTCAGCAGGCTGTAGCAGTCGGCGAGGCCGGAGTGAGCCAGCGCGTATCCGGGGTCGGCGGCGATTGCCTGCCGGAAGAAGCCGATCGCCTTCCGGAAGTCGGCTTCGGTGCGCCGGTTCCAGAAATAGCGGCCCTTGAGGTACGCGTTGTACGCGGAGAGATCGTCGGTTCCGCGCCTGGCGAGGCCGGCGCGCGCTTCGGAGCTCAGATGGGGGATCAGGGCCTCCGCGACGCGCCGTGCGATCGCGTCCTCGACGGCGAAGACGTCCGTGTAGACCGAGTCGAACGTCTCGCCCCAGACCGATCGGCCGTCCCCGACGTTGACCAGGCGGACCGAGACCCTGAGTCGGTCCTCGACGCGCTGAAGGCTCCCTTCCAAGACCGCGTCCACGCGCAGCGTACGCCCCAGGCGGACGGCGTCGTCGCGCTCTCCGAAGTGCGGCAGGACGGCGCCCATGGGCCGCAAGGCGATGCCCGGCACGCTGCTGAGCTTGGTGATGAGAGTGTCCGTCATGCCGAGCTCGAGCACCTCGTCCCTGTCGGCCGCGACGAGCGGTTTGAACGGGAGAACCGCGAGAGTCGTCACGGACGGGAGGGAACGGCCGGGCGCCGCGGCCGGCCCCGCGACGGCACGGTTCTCCCGGCGGGCCGAAAGCGAAAGCCAGAGAGCGAGGCAACCCGCGGCGAGCGAGAGCGAGGCGATGGCCGCCGCGGCCACTCCGGCCCGATGCCGCCTCACGAACTTGCGCGCGCGGTAACCCGCCGTGTCGGGGCGGGCGCGGACGAGCTTTCCCTCGAGAAATCGTCCGACGTCGTCCGAGAGCTCGCCGGCGGAGGCGTACCGCAGCTCCGGCTCCTTGCGCATCGCCTTCAGGACGATCGACTCGAGATCGCGCGGGATCTTCGCCTCCGGAGCGGCCGCCGCCGGCCGCAGCGGCTCCTCGGTGAGGACCGCATGGAGGAGGGCGGCGTACTCGTCGCCGGTGGTCGTGCGGTAGGGCTTCTTGTCGGTCAGGAGCACGTAGAGGAGGACGCCGAGCGAATAGACGTCGGAAGCCGGCGTGAGCGCGTCCCCGCGCACCTGCTCGGGGCTCGCAAAGGCGGGCGTGAGCGCGCGGTATCCGGTGGCGGTCCGGTCCGTCCCGGCCTCGGGCGTCAGCAGGCGGGCGAGGCCGAAGTCGAGAAGCTTGGGAACACCCTCTTTCGTGACGAGGATGTTGGAGGGCTTCAGATCCCGATGGATGACGCGGTTGCGGTGCGCGTGCTCGACGGCAGAACAGACGTCCCGAAAGAGCCGGAGCCTCCCCTCGAGCGGCGTCTTCTCCTCGCGGCAGTAGACGTCGATGGGGCGCCCCGGGACGAGCTCCATGATGAGGTACGGGCGGCCGTCCTGCAGGGTCCCGCCGTCGAGGAGGGCCCCGATGTTCGGGTGGGCGAGCGAGGCGAGGATCCGGCGCTCCTCCCGGAAGCGCTCGAGGAAATAGGCGGCGTCGAGACCGAATCCGACGAGCTTGATCGCGACGTCTCTCTCGAACGCGCCGTCCGCGCGGCGCGCGAGATGAACGGTCCCCATTCCGCCCCGCCCGATCTCTTCCACGAGCTCGTACGGCCCGATGCGCGCGCCTTCGGGGGGACCTTCCAGAAAGCGCATCGCCTCGTGAATGCCCCTCTCGAGCGGAGCCGCCTCAGACTCGGAAAGGAGCGCTTCGACCTCCTCGCGCAGCGCGGCGTCGTCCCCGCAGGCGTCGCGAAGGAAAGCTCTCCGGTCTTCCCGCGGCATGTCGGCTGCTTCGCCGAAGATGGCCCGCGACCTCCGGAAGAGGTCCGGCGTCACGCCGTGGCGCCCCTCATCTGCCGCCGGAGCCAGGCTTCGGCGTGCCGGTAGTCGCGGCTGGCGGTCGCGGACGAGCAGCCGAGGACCTCGGCGGACTCCTGGACGGTGAGGCCCGCGAAGAGCCGCAGCTCGACGAGCCGGGCCTGTCTCTCGTCGAGCCCGGCGAGCTTCTTCAGGGCCTCGTCGAGCGCGAGGAGGTCGACCGTCCGGGGATCCGCCGCCATTTCGGCGACCTCGATGGAGATGCGGCGGCGCTCGGGGCTCCGCTTGCCGGCGTCGCGTTTGCGCGCGTGGTCGACGAGGACCTCGCGCATCGCGCGCGCGGCCACGCCGTAGAAGTGTCCCCGGTCCTTCCACGAAAGGCGTTGGTCCACGAGCTTGAGGTAGGCCTCGTGAACGAGAGCGGTCGGCTGGAGCGTGTGATTCGCGCGCTCCCGGCGCATCTGCGATGCCGCGAGGTACCGCAGCTGGCGATAGACGAGCGGGAGAAGGCGGTCTGGCGCCGCCGCGTCACCCGACGACCAGGCGCGAAGGAGCGCCGTGACCTCCCCGGACTCGGGGACGGCGCCTCGGGGCACGCGTGCTTCCATGGTGAAAACCCATCGAATTCTCGCATGCGCCGTGAACGGAAACGCTCTCTTCCTCTGCCGCCTGGCGATGACGCGCGGCAGGAAACAGCCTATCGCGTCAGATCGGCCTTCAAGAGCACCCAGCCCTTTGCCGCCGCGATCACACGCGCGTCCCGAAAGGTCTTGTGGTCGAGCTCCTTGCAGGGCAGGCACCAGTCCGCGTAGAAGTCGATCATCACGGGCTTGCCGGCCGACCGGGCCTCGGCGACGGCGGCATCGGAGTAAGGCTGGAACACGAGCTCGGCCGAGGCCTTCCGCGGCATCGCGAAGGCCGCGCCGGCCGCGAGGAGCGCGACGGCGACCGCCGCCTTGACGGCCGCGAAGCCGCGCAGGCCGGCGCCGCTCTTCTCGAAGAAGAGGAACCACACGCCTCCCGCGAGGAGCGGAAGCGCGAGGCCGATTTCGTAAACGCGCGCGGGCAGGAGCGGCCGCAGGAAATACACCGCGAGCGCGACGAGCGCGAAGCCGAACACGCGCCGCACGGCGGTCATCCACTCGCCGGAGCGCGGGAGCGCCTTCAGGCCGCCGGAGACCGTTCCGAGCACGAGATACGGAAGGCCGAGGCCCATCGCGAGCGTGAAGAAGAGACCGAAGCCGAGCGCCGCCGAGCCCTTGGCCGCGACGTACGTGAGCAGCGACAGGACGAACGGCCCGATGCACGGCGCCGCCACGAAGCCCACGAAGAACCCCATCGTGAGCGCTCCGGCGACACCCGCCTTCGAGCCCGTGCGGTCCGTGATGAAGTGAGGCGCCTGGATCTCAAAGAGTCCGAACATCGAGAGCGCGAGGGCGAGGACGATCGCCGCGATCCCGACGAGCACGGCGGGCTTCTGCAGCCACGCGCCGAAGAGAGAGCCCGAGAGCGCCGCGAAGACGCCGAGAGCCGAGTACGTGACGCTCATGCCGAGGACGTAGGCGAGCGCGAGGCCGAACGTGCCGCCTTTGTTTCCTCCCGTCTGCCGGCTGAAGAAGCCGAGCGTGATCGGGATCAGCGGATACACGCAGGGCGTCAGGTTGAGCGCCAGGCCCGAGACGAAGACGAGGCCGAGGAGGATCGGCAAGGACTTGCCCGCGAGCGTCTCTTCCGCGGCCGGGCCGCTTCCGCTGAAGCGCGGCGCGAACGTCTCGGGCGGCTCGAAGCCCACCACGCGCGAGCCCGTCTCCTTTCCGTCCGGGCCGAGAAAGAGGAGAGTCGGGACGCCCTGGACTTTCCACTTCTCCCGCAGTGCGGCGGCGCCGAGCGGCGGGCCCTCTGCCGGGCCGCCTTCGCCCGAAGGCGAGCCACCGGACCCGCCGCCCGCCGCGGAAGCGCCGAACAGTTCCGCGTTCTTCGGCTTCGCCTCGGTGCCGGGCTTCGCGACGTCGATCGTGAGGGACGCCGTCACCTCGGTGGGAGGCAGGCACTGGTTGTCGTTGCAGGGCTGATACGAGATCACGGCCGTCAGAGTGCGCGGGCCCGCGGCGGCTCTCGCGTCCGCTTTGCCGGGTACGACGAAGACCGCTCTTCCTTCGTAGACGGCGAGCGGCTGATCCGAGAACGAGAACTTCGTCTCCTTGTGCTTCGGGTAGGTCACGGCCGAGAACGCGAGGCCCGGCGCCGGCTTGAGCCTGACCTCCGTGGGGATGAGGAAGTCCTCCTTCGGCGTGTGGCTGTTCACGTGCCAGCCCGTTTTGATGTCGGCGATGACCGCGAGCCGAAAAGGCCTTCCCGGCACCAGCTGGTCCGCGTCGACGGCGAGGCGCGGCGCGACGATCGTGTTCGAGGCCGGAACGGGCTGCGCGAGGGCCGGTGCGGCGAGCGCCAGCGCGGCGAGGGCGGAGCGGATGGACATCAACTCTCCTTGGGCGTCGGATGATCCGCCGGAATCTTCCTCTGCAGTGCGTCGAGAAGCGCCTGCGCCTCGGCCGCGAGAGGTGAATCCGGGTGGGCCTTCAGGAATTCCTTCAGGCGCCAGGCTGCGAGGTCCTTGCGGCCGCGCGCGATCTCGACGTCCGCCCGGCGAAGCTCGGCGCGCTGCTTGAGGGCGGGATCCTGGGCGGTGGCGATGAGGGTATCGAGGTGGGAGACCGCGTCGTCGAAGCGGCGGGACTCGATCTCGAGCGAGGTCAGGTAGCCGAGCGACTGCTCGCGGATCGCCGCGGGCGTCTTCGCATCGCCCGCGAGCCGCCGGAAACGGGACTCGGCCTGAACGCCGCCGCCGCGCTGATAGGTCTGGCGCGCCACGTCGAACACCAGCTGTGGATTCCCGGGGTCCGCCGATTCGGCGGCGAGGAGCTTCCTGTACCCCTGCCAGCCGCGCTCGGCCTCGATGAAGGTGTTTACCCACCCCTGCTGTGTCGTCGGCCCTTCCTGCCGGCCGCACTCGAGAAGGTCGGGCGTGACGACCACCCATGTCGGCGCGCCGCGGATCCTCAGGCGCCGCGCGACGTCCGCGCCTTCCGCCGTCGAGACGTCCTCGTAGAGCGGCACCTTGTCTCGCGTGAACGCGTAAAAGGACGTGGACGGGACGACGAGCGCTTCCATCCGTTGGCACTGCCCGCAGTTCGGCTCCACGAAGAAGATCAGGATGCGCCCGTCCTTCATGCGCTTCGCGCCTTCCGTCGCCTCGGAAAGCGTGCGAGCCCAGAGCACCTCGAGGCCCGCCGCTCCGGGAAGCGCGCTGCCCGTCTCGGCCGGTGCAGGCACCGGGGCGGTCGAGGGGGGAGGGGCGGCCGGCTGCTGGGCGAGAAGGAGGGGCAGGAGAGTCAGGAGAGCGAGCATCGATCCCTTTCGGTTGACTATTCTAGGCGCGCCACTTATAACGCGCAGGCGCTTCGCGGCCTGTCTCTCCGCAAGGGGCGTGCCCGGGGTGCGATGGTCGCGCGACCGGCCCAGGTAGCTCAGTTGGTAGAGCACGCGCCTGAAAAGCGCGGTGTCGACGGTTCAATTCCGCCCCTGGGCACCATCCTCTTTCCACTTTCCGATCACGCGCAGCGCGCGGGGATGCATCCGGAAGACGAGCGGGTCGGGGTGTCCCGCCGAAGAGACGAGGTTGCCGTCGACGTGCGCGGTGAGCGGGCGGTCCGAGCCCAGGATGACCTCGCGGGCGCGCAGGATCGTCACCCACGGCAGCCCGACGTGCGAGCCGTCGAGCGCCTTCGGGAGGTGGCGCAGCGCCTCGAGCTTACCGAGGTTCCCAAGGCGGCAAACGTCGAAGAAGCCGTCGTCGGGCCGCGCCGCGGGGGCCAGGAGGAAGCCGCCGCCGCTGCGCGGACCGTTCGCGACCGCCGCGAGGAATGCGAGCCCCTCGAGAACGCGTCCGTCGACCGTCAGCGTGAGCTCGAAGTTCGTCCAGTCTTTCAGGACCGTGAAGACGGACCAGAGGTAGGCGGGAAACCCCTTCAGATAGCGCACCTTCGATGCGGCCTCCGCGACGGCGCCGTCGAACCCGAGGCCGACGCTGTTCGCGAAGAAGCGCCCGTTGACCTCTCCCACGTCGAGGACGTGCGTCTTTCCCTCGGCGAGGACGCGCGCAGCATCCGCGAGGTCCCCGGGCCTGAGGCCGAGCGCGAATCCGTAATCGTTTCCCGTGCCGTCGGGCACGAGGCCCAGGGCGGGGCGCTTCGCCTCGGGGAGCCGCATGAGGCCGTTCACCGTCTCGTTCACCGTGCCGTCGCCGCCGACCGCGACGACGACGTCGGCCCCGGGATTCCCGGCCCCTTCGGCGAGGTCAGCCGCGTGGCCGGGGCGCTCCGTGTCGAGGAAGTCGCCCGCCAGGCCGGCGGTCTCGAGCGCGGAGCGGATGCGGTCGCGATCGCGCGCCGCCCGGCCTTTTCCCGCTGCGGGATTGAAGAGAAAGACGTGCCTGATGAGACGGGATTCTAAGGCCCCCTACAATGCGGAGACGGAGTGCCGCCTCCAGGGAGATCTCGTGGCCATTCTCAAAGTCGCCAAGCTCGGCTCGCCCATTCTGAGAAAACGTGCTTCGGAGATCGAGGTGCACGACCTCAAGAAGGGCCGGTTCCGGACCTTCTTCGAGGACATGATGGAGACGATGGTCGAGTATCACGGCACGGGCCTCGCCGCGCCGCAGGTGTCGACGGGCCTGCGCGTGGTGCTCTACGAGGTGCACGGCGAAACACGCGGCAAGGACGTCCTCGAGGTCGCGCCCACGCTCCTCGTGAACCCGACATTCGAGGTTCTCGACGGAACGGAAGAGGAGGATTTCGAGGCCTGCCTCTCGGTGCCCTTTCTCGCCGCGAAGGTCCCGCGCCCGAAGAGGATTCGCGTGAGCGCGCTGGACACGTCAGGGAAGATGGTCACCTTCGTCGCGGACGACTTCCACGCGCGCGTCGTCCTCCACGAGAGCGACCACCTGGACGGCGTCGTCTACCTCGACCGCGTGCGCGACCGGGCGTCGATCCGCTACACGGTTGATTTTTGAGAAGGAAAATTCTTCTTTTTTCTCATATGCGGCGGCTGCTGATGCAGCCGCCGATAGTAGAAAATCTTCTCCCCGGATGTCCGGTGTCAAGGGTCTTCGACCGCTACGCGGCGCGCGGAGCGCGCCCTTGACTCCGGACATTCGGGGAGCATCCGAATCTTGAATTCTTTCTAAGAAATTCTTCAATCTGTTTCTTCAAACGAGTGTCAGCAGCCCGACCATTGACCACCGAAGAAAAGCGTCAGCTCATTTTGCTGAAGTTCCGGCCCGTGTGCATCTGCAACACGATCCGATATCCGCGCGTGAAAGAGGCCATCGATCGCGGGGCGCGGACGATCGAGGACGTGGCGCGCGCGACCGGCTGCACGACCGGCGAGTGCGCGGGAGAGCGCTGCCGTCCCGTGATCGAGGCGATGCTCGCGGAGGCTCAGGCGAAGACGTAGGTGCCCGCGACGAGCTTCTTGATGACGTCCTCCGTCTCCTGCTTGCCGGGAACGCAGAGCGTGAGGTCTTTTTCCTTGCCGGTCGCGATCGCCTGCGCGTAGCCCTCGCAGTCGTAGCCGCAGGCCGTGCAGTCCGTCTGGGCCATGGCCGCGTAAAGCTTCAGCGCCAGGTCGCCCGTCTTGGCCATCTCCATGCGCTTCGGCAGCGGGATCGTCTCGTCGTGGAACGCGGGCGCGTCCTTCCGGACGGCCGGCTTCGCGACGACGTCGTCCTTCTTGTCGGTGTACTCCCAGCTCCCGAACGAGTAGCACCTCGGACACTGGAACGTCCAGTCCCATTCGTTCGGAAAGCGCACGGCGGGCGTGCGCTTGACGATGAGCGGCTCGAAGTCCTGCGGGCAAACCGGGTTCTCGCGCTCCTTGGCGTCGCGCACCATGGACTTGAGGTGCCCGTCCGAGAAGACGATCTGCCGCGGCTTCTGGTCGAAGCGGAGGTGCTCGCCTGCTCCGCCGATCATGACGACCTGCGGATTGAAGCTGCGATCCACGAAGAAGGCGCGCATCGGGCGGCCGGTCTTCGGGGAAGGGACACTCTGGCCGGACCAGAACTTGTGGAGGAGCGCCGCGCCTTGTTCGAACGTCAGCTTCATCGGCGGGGATTATAGAGGGCGGTAATTCGGATCTCCCACGAACGGATTCCTCTTCCCCTCGTCCGCGATGGTCGTCTCGTCGCCGTGGCCCGGAATGACGCGAAGATTCCCGGGAAGGGTCAGGAGCTGGTCGCGGATCGACTCCAGGATCTGGGGCATCGAGCCTCCCCAGAGGTCCGTGCGCCCGATCGAGCGCCGAAAGAGGGTGTCGCCGGAGAAGAGCACGTCGCCGTTCTCGCCGGGCATCCGGAAGCAGAGGCTGCCCGGCGTGTGGCCGGGCGTGTGGATCACCTCGAGCTCTCCCTTGCCGCAGGCGACGCGGTCGCCGCTCACGAGAGTCCGATCGATGATTCCGGGCGCGTCCAGGCTGAGGCCGAAGTTCTGCCCCTGAACGGTGAGGTTCTGATAGAGCGGCCGGTCCCCCGCGTGCATGAGGATCGGCGCGCCGGTGATGCGCTTGAGCAGGGCCGAGCAGCCGGCGTGATCGAAGTGTGCGTGCGTGTGGATGAGCGCGACCGCGCGCAGGCCGGCCCCGGCGAGCGCCTCGAGGATCCGGTCGGGCTCGTCCCCCGGGTCCACGAGCACGGCCTCGCGGGTCGCCGGGTCCGCCACGATCGAGCAGTTGCACTGGAGCGGCCCGACCGGGAAGCTCTCGATGAGGTACAGGCCCATGTGGGCGCCATTATCCCGCTAGACTCGCCCGAGTGTCCCTTCCGGACTTCTTCCTCGAGTTGTCGCGCGTTTTGATAGGGCTGGGGCTCGCGGTGTTCATCGGCGTTCCTCTGGCCCTTCTTGTCGGAAGAAAGAAGAAGATTCTCTTAGAAGGGGAAGAGGGAAAGGAGGCAGTTGAGCGGGACGGGAACCAGACGAAGAAGGCTGCTCGACGGGGATGGGCGCTGGGGATTCTCTTCGAAGGAGATGAGGGGCAGCGAGACGGACGTCGGGAGCGGCTCGGCCGGGCGAAGTTCGTCGCGGCCGGCGCGCTGCTCGTGGGGGTGCTGCTGGAGACGCAAGTCCTGGGGAGCGCGCTGTCGCCGCGCCACGTGTGGCGCGCGGTGGCCATCTTCCTGCTGCTCGCGGCCCTCGTCTACTCCGTCATGGTCGTGGCGCCGAAGGAGAGGTATTACGACGAACGTTCTTCCACCTTCGAAGAAAATCTTCGGGCGGCCTGGAATGCTCGAAGGGACGCCGCTCGTGCGCGCGGGAGCAAGATCGACTTCTTCGGCTTCCTCCTCGCGCTCGCCGCGCTGGTTCTGGGATGATTCGGGCATGACTGATCCCGTCTCGGACTTCCGCTCCGACACCGTCACGAAGCCCACCGCGAAAATGCGGCGCGCCATGGCCGAGGCGGAAGTCGGCGACGACGTCTACGGCGAGGATCCGACGGTCCGGCGCCTCGAGGAGAGGACGGCCGAGATTCTCGGCAAAGAAGCGGCGCTCTTCGTCCCGACCGGCTCGATGGGCAACCAGCTCTCGCTGCGCGTGCACGGCCGCTCCGGCACGGAAGTCATCCTCGAGGGCAGGAGCCACATCTTCCATTACGAGATGGCCGGGATGGCCGCGCTGTCGGGCCTCCTGCCGCGGCCGGTCGAGGGGCTGCGCGGCCGGATGACGAGAGACCAGGTGGCGGCGTGGATCCGGCCCGACACCGTCTATTACCTGCCTCGCACGTCCGTTCTCGCCCTCGAGAACACGCACAACTTCGCCGGCGGCGCCGTGGTCCCGCGTTCGGTCGTCGATCCGCTCCTCGCCCTCGCGAAGGAGAAGGGCCTCGCAACGCACCTCGACGGCGCCCGCCTGTGGAACGCGGCGGCGGCGCTCGGCGTTTCCGAGGCGTCCCTCGCGGCGGGCTTCGACTCGGTCATGACGTGCTTCTCGAAGGGCCTGCGGGCGCCCGTCGGCAGTGCCGTCGCGGGCTCGAAGGACTTCATCGCCGAGGCGCGGCGCGTCCGCAAGCTCTTCGGAGGCGGGATGCGCCAGGTCGGCGTCATCGCGGCGGCCGCCCTCGTGGCGCTGGAGGACGAGCGTTCGCGCCTGCCCGAGGACCATGCTCGGGCGAAGAAGCTCGCGGAGGGACTGGCCGGCATTCGCGGACTTCGCATCGATCCTGCGGACGTCGAGACGAACATTCTGTTCTTTTTCTTAGAAGGTGGATGGGGCGATTCGGCCGGGGTGGCGGCGAAGCTCAAATCGCGTGGCGTCCTCGCGGGAGCCGCAGGACCATCGACCATCCGCATGGTCACGCACGCCGACGTCGGCGACATCGACGTCGAGCGCGCCCTGCGGGCCTTTTTGGAGATTGCGGAAGGGGTTTCTTAGAAGGTAAGAGGGGCGAGGAGGCGCCGGGATCCCTCGCGACGCACGCGCGTGCTGTCTGAGCGCAGCGAGTTCACGCGCGAAGGAGCGAGGGGTCTCGGGCCGACGAGCGCCCGGTGCGGTCAGCCCAGGGCGTCCAGCCGGTCGATGAGGTCCACGACGCGGTTCGAGTAGCCCCACTCGTTGTCATACCAGGCCACGACCTTGAGCCAGCCGTCGCCGTCCGTGTGCGTGGAGAGGGCGTCGAAGATCGACGAGTGCGGGTTGCCGATGATGTCGGAGGAGACCAGCGGCACTTCGCTGTACTCCACGATCCGCCTCATCGGTCCCTCGGCCGCCGTCTTGACCGCCGCGTTGACGTCCTTCACCGACGGCTTCTTCGCGAGCCGGCACGAGAGGTCGACGATCGAGCCGTCCGGCACGGGCACGCGGATCGCGGTGCCGTCCAGCTTGCCCTTCAGGGAAGGCAGGACCTTTCCCACGGCGCGGGCGGCGCCCGTCGTCGTCGGGATGATGTTCTCCGCGGCCGCGCGCGCCCGGCGGAGATCCTTGTGCGCCACGTCCGCGAGCCGCTGGTCGTTCGTGTAGGCGTGAACCGTCGTCATGAAGCCGTCCTGGATGCCGAAGGCCTCGTCGAGGATCTTCGCGATCGGCGCGAGACAATTCGTCGTGCAGGAGGCGTTCGAGACGATCCGGTGCTCCTTGCTCAGCGAGCCGTCGTTCACGCCCACGACGATCATCGCATCGATCTCGTCCTTCGGCGGTACCGTCAGGACGACTCTCTTCGCGCCCGCGTCCAGGTGCTTCTGCAGCTTCTCGCGCGTGACGAGCTTCCCGGTGGCCTCCACGACGACGTCGACCCCCAGCTTTCCCCACGGGAGCTTCGCGGGGTCCTTTTCGGCCGTCATCAGGGAGCGGCGGCCGTTCACCGTCATGGCGTCGCCGTCGACCCGCACGTCCTTTTCGAAGACGCCCATCACCGTGTCGTACTTCAGGAGGTACGCGAGCTGGTCGTTGTCGAAGAGGTCGTTGATGGCGACGACCTCGATGTCTTTCCGGTCGCTGACGATGCGGTACACGGTCCGGCCGATGCGGCCGAAGCCGTTGATCGCGATGCGGCTCATCGGGTGGCCTCCCGGTCCAGGGCCTCGAAGCGCTCGAGGAGCTCGACGGCGCGGTGGGCGTAGCCCCAGCCCGCGTCGTACCACGAGAGCGTCTTGGAGACGTTCTCGCCGAGGATCATCGTGGCCCGCGAGTCGAACGTGGAGGAGAAGCGGCTGTGTGCGATGTCGCTCGAGACGATGGGCTCGGTCTCGTACGCCATGATTCCCTTCCACTTCGACGCGATCGCGGTGCGGACCACCTCGTTGATCGCGGTGACCGTCACGTTCTTCTCGTGCCAGCACACGAGGTCGACGGCCGAGCCGTTCGGAACGGGCACGTTCATGGCTGCGCCCAAGACTTTCCCCGCGAGGGGAGGGATCAGCTCCTGCAGCATCCCCGGGGAGCGCGATTCCTGCGGGATGATGTTCTCCGCCGCCGCCCGGCCGCGTCGCTTGTCTTCGGCTGGAACGTCCGCGAGCCGGTGCTGGTTCGTGTACGAGTGGATCGTCGTGAACAGGAGTTTCTGGATGCCGAACGCGTCCAGCAGGATCTTCGCGAGCGGGGCCACGCAGTGAACGGTGGAGGAAGCGCTCGAGAGGATGCGGTGCTCTCTCTTCACGAGGTGGTCGTTGATCCCGTTCACGACCGTCAGGTCGACCGGATCCACCGGCGGCTCGCAGAGAATGACGCGCTTCGCTCCCGCCTGAAGGTGCCTCTCGAGCTCGGCCCTCGTCAGCTTGCGCGCCGTCGCCTCGACGACGGTGTCGACGCCGAGGTCTTTCCAGGGCGGAATGGCGCCCTTCTCCTGGCCCGCGAGGAGGGCGATCTGGCGCCCGAAGACGTAGAGATGGCCGTCCTTGGCGCTGAGCTCGTCGGGGAAGCGGCCGAAGAGGGTATCGAACTTCAGCAGATACTCGACGGACGCCGCATCGCCCAGGTCGCTCACGGCGCGGATCAAGATGTCGTCTCTCTTGTAGAGGATCCGGAAGACGTTCCGTCCGATCCTTCCGAACCCCATGATGCCCACGGTCATGGTCATGCGCGTGTCGCGATCTCTTTCTCGATCCTTCCGAGGGAGGATCTTACGGCCTACGGGAGGATCGTCCTCGGGTCGTTCGTGATGTTGTCGATCACGGCGGCGTACGTCGCGATCCGGGCGCCCGTCGTCGTCGTCGAGACCCAGAGAGCCGCGTTCGCGGTGCCCTGGAGGCCGGGTCCGCCGAGCGTCGTGATCACGGTCCCGATCTGTCGCATCTCGTAGGGCAGCAGGTCGTACGAGCCCGTCCCGATCGTCGCCCCCGCCTCCGACTTGAGCGTGAGGTCGACGTGCGCGGGCTGATCCGTCGCGTTCGCGAGGACGGCGTTCGTCCGGAACGCGGCATCCTCCCGCAGCCCCACGAGGGCGCGGGGCGCCGCGAGCCTCACGAAGTCGGCCGCGCCAAAGGCGGGCACGGACTGGCCGAACGTCCCCTTCCCGTCGGGAGGCGGCGTCGAAGTCTGGCTCACGACCTTCACGTTTGCCGTCGTCGGCGTCACGAGGATCGAGCCGTAGTCGTTCGAGACCCCGAACACGGAGCCGAGCACGTCGGAGAGCGCGATGGAGCCGTCGCCGGGGATTGTGCGCACAGCCTCGGCGCCCGTGCGGCCGTCCCTCTCGTGTCCGAGGAACTTGAGCGTGACGGAGGCCGGCGTGGAGTCCGTGTTCGCGATCGTGAGGTCCGTCGTGTAGAAGGCGTTGTTCTTTCCCGGCCCGTGAGCGCTCGAGGGGAGGAGCCAGCTCGTGTTCGCCCCGAGCGTTCCGAGCGTCACGGGCAGGACGGTCCGCGGGTCATTCGTCGTCTGGTCGATGACAGCCGCGTACGTCGCGATGCGCGCGTTCGCCGTCGGCGTCGAGACCTGGAGGATGGCGTTCGACGTGCCGTCCGCGCCCGGGCCTCCGATCGCCTTGACGACCTCCCCGACCTGGCGCATCTCGAGGGGGGCGAGGTCGTACGCGCCAGACCCAAGGGAAGTCCCTGCCGACGTGAAGAGCCGGAGATCGACATGGGCGGGCGCCTCCGTCGTGTTCGCGATCACGACGTTCGTCCGGAATGCTCCATCCTGCCGGAGCGGAAAGAGGACCTTCGGGGCCGCCGTCGTGACGACGTCGTTGCCGCTCTGCGCCGTCACGGCCTGCCCGAACGTGCCGACGCCCGAGGGCGGCGGGGTCGAAGTCTGGCTCACCATGCGGAGCTGGTTCGAGTCTGCGTTGATGCGGATCGCGCCGAAGCCACCCGACGAACCGATGCCGAAAAGCGACCCGAGGACGTCCGTGTAGGTGACCGTGTGCCCGGCAAGGAGCGTCCCCGCGACCTCGGGGCCCGCCATCCCATCCTGATCGTGTCCGAGGAACTTCAGGGTGAAGGTCGCGTCCGCGGTGCCCGCGTTCGTGATCGTCAGGTCGGTCGAGTAGAAGGCGCCGTTCTTGCCCGGGGCGTGCGCGCTCGACGGCAGGACGTACGTCGTCGGGATCGCGGTCGAGCCGAGGAACCAGCCGATGTCCCGAAGCATCGGAAGCGTCGCATCGACACTGATGGGGAGGTCGCGGCTGATGTTGGGCTCCATGAGGAGGTTCGGGAAGGCGCTCGTGTCCCAGTGGGCGAGCGACGAGCCCGAGGAGTAGACGCTGGGCGTATACATGAAGAGCCGCCCCGCCGCGTCGCCCCCGGCGAACTGGCTGGGGTCCGACCCGAGGAAACCGGCGGCCGGAAGATTCGCGCGGAGCGTCACGCCGTCGGACTGCGTCACCGAGATGGCGGGGATCGTGATGGTCGCGTCCGTGCCACCCATGTCGAAAATGGACTCGTCCTTGTTGTCGGCGACGATGGCAGCCACGGCGCCGGCGTTCTGGGCGTTCTTGACCTTCACGGTGAAGTTGCAGGTTCCGCGGTCGACGAGGGCGATCTTGCCCGCGACGGTCGAGGCGTTCGTGATCTGGCAGCCGTCCGTCGTCGGGACTCCCGCGACCGCAGGGCCGGTCGCGGCCACGATCTGCCCGGTGATGGCGACGGTGTCAGGCATGGGACCGAACGACGCCGTGCCGAACTCGTAGTTCCGGGCGGCGGCCGCGGGCGCCGTCACGCTGAAGCGGAGACGCCCGCGAACCAGGTTCGCGAGGGCGTAATTGATCGCGTTGTCGCCCGTCCAGACGACGTTTCCGAAATCCACGAGCGACGCGCCTCGCTCGGCGCCGGTCATCTCGTCGAACGACTTCCCCAGCGCGAGGCCGAAGAGGTTCCGCTCGAAGATGGACGGGCGGTTCGCCTGGAATGCGCCGTTCGCGTTCGTGACCGAGTAGAAGCCGAGGCCATGCCCGAGCTCGTGGAGGACGACCGTGAGGAGGTTCTCGTCTTGCCCGTGGTTGTTGTCGAGGCCCAGGTAGAACTTGCTCGGGAAGGCGCACGTCGTTCCGAGGTCCGCGTTGAACCTGGCCGAGATGTCGTTGTCGGGGTCCTGCGCGGCGTTCGCGAGCTTGTTCGCGAGGGCCTGGACGTACCACGTGTTGGCGACGGGCGCGTTCGGGAAGCCCGAGAAGATGTTCGTCGGCCCCGCCGAGCCGAGCACCGCCTCCGTGTCCGTGCACGGCAGCGAGGCGAAGGACGTCCGCACGGTGATCGTGACGTTGCTCGGAAGGAGCGCGCCCCAGATCCGGGCGGCCTCCTGGAAGACGATCAGGCGCTGGGCGCCGAGCGTCGTGCCCGTGTTGCCGCCGACGGGCGACAAGGGTGTCGGATCGTTCAGCCCCGACCCGGCCGGGTCGACGTTCACGATGACGATCGTCGCGGCGCGCGCCGGCGAGGCGGCCGCGAAGAGGAGGGACGCGAGGAATGCCGAGCATCGGGGCAGCAGCCAACGGCTCACTTCTCCTCCGTGCGCGGCTTCTGCGCCGCCCCCTTCGCAAACGCCTCGGCCTCGTCCGGCCCGTGAAGGCAGGCCGACTCGATCTTGCCGTCCGGCGTCAGGCGAGCGGAAGCAAAATGATGAAAGCGCTCGTCGAGACGCATCATCTCGGTTCCGTCCGGAAGGGTCACGACGACGGGCTGTGCCGTCGCCGCGGGCGCGCGTCTGGCCATCAGGCGGTTGATCTCCTGCGGCGTCGCGGGCCTCGTCCGGCCGGTCGCCGGGTCGATCGAGATCACGATCGAGGCAGCGCCCGGAGCGGGCGCCTGGGTCCTCGCCGCCGGTGGAGAATCCTTCGGGGCCTTGGAGACCGAGCGCTCGTCTGCACGGGCCGGCGAGAAGAGAAAGAGGGCAAGGGCAGGAAGGCAGAGTCTGGCGCGCATGGGGGCTCCTTGACGTCCGGAGTGTCCGGACCGGGCCCCTATCCTACGCGGACGACGAGGTCGATCTCCACCCGAGCCCCTGCGGGGAGCGCCGCGACGGCGACGGTGGAGCGCGCGGGGCGGTGGGCGCCGAAGCGGGCCATGAAGACCTCGTTCATCTTCGCGAAGTCGCCCATGTCGACGAGGAAGACGCCCGCGCGGACGACGTCCGAAAGGGTCGCACCCGCGCCCGCGAGCACGGCCTCGAGATTGTCGAAGACGCGGCGCGTCTGGGCGGCGACGTCGCCCTCGACGAGCTTCATGGTGGCCGGGTCGAGGCCCACCTGACCGGCAGTGAACAGGAAGCCTCCGGCCACGATCCCCTGCGCGTAGGGGCCGATGGCCTTCGGGGCGTCGTCGACGGAGATGGTCTTGAGGCTCATCGCGTTGGATCCCATACCGCCACGTGCGGCAGATTCCGGAACTTCTCGTCTAGATCGAGGCCGTATCCCACGACGAAATCGGGGCCGATCTCGAATCCGAGGAAGTCCGTTCGGATGTCACGGTTTTCGGGAAGCTTCTTCTTGAGGAGGGCCGCGACGCGGAGGGTGCGCGGCCTGCGCGAGGCGAGGAGGTCGAGGATTTTCCGGAGCGTCAGACCCGTGTCGATCACGTCCTCGAAGAGAAGGACGTCCCTGTCCAGCACGTCCATCGAGAGGTCGTGGACGATGTTGATGTTCCCCGACGAGCTCGTTCCGGCATAGGAGCGCACCTGGAGAAAGTCGACCGAGACCGGCACGCTGAGGCGCTTCAGGACGTCGGTCAGAAAGAACACCGAGCCCTTCAGGATCCCGACGGCGAGGAGGTCCTTGCCCGCGTAGGCGGCGTCGATCTCCTTCGCGAGGACGTCGAGGCGTCTCGCGATCGTCTCTTCGGAGAGGAGGATGCGGTCGATCACCTCGATCAGACTATCATCGGGGAAAAGTGACGAGTTCCGCACCCGACCCCGAAGCCATCTCGCAGGCATACGCCCGCCTCTCCACGAAGTTCAAGACCTTGTGGACGTTTCACCAGTTCCTCCAGGGCGTTCACCGCACGAGCCTTCGCGGCTCCACGGGGCCGGCGGTCTCCTTCGCCCCCCTGTACGAGCAGATCAAGCGGATCAAGGAGACGAAAGGCGTCGAGCCCGCCGCCGACACGCGCGCGGCGATGGCGCGCCTCGACGCCCAGCTCGACACGCTCCACGAGACGCTGGCCGAGGACGACCGGGAGATCTCCCCGAGCACGATGCGCCAGTTCTTCGAGCGCGTGAAGGCCGGCGACGAGGAGCTGCTCCTCTCGATCCTGAAGTTCTATTACTACGCTCCCACCCTTTCACCCGACGAGATGGACAAGGTGGACTTCCTCATGACGCGCCTCGGCACGACCGCGGGAGAAAGGGGCGAGATGGAGCTCAGGCCCCCCGCAGAGCTGCAGAAGCTGAGCGAGGCCCTCCTCTCTCTCATGGTCCGGCAGCGGGCCGAGGCCGCCGAGGTGAAGTCCGTCGTCTCCCTCCTGGACATCCTGCGCCGCGATCTCGAGGCGTGCGAACGCTTCGAGGACCTTTCCAAGCGCGGGACGGTCGAGAACATCCGCACGCTCAAGCACCGGATGGGCAAGGCGTTCTACGACTCCGAGGTGATGCAGGCGATCCTGTCGTCGAACGTCGCGGTGAAGAAGAAGTTCCAGCTCCTCTACAAGGAGGAGGAGAAGCGCATCCTGTCGGCGTCCCGCGAGGTCCTCGAGAAGGAAAAAGACCTCGAGCAGGACGCGCGCTTCATGAGTCCAGGGTTCCGCGAGGACCTCGAGCGCTTCCGCAAGGACAAGGACGAGTTCGAGAAGGCGAGCCGCCGGCGCGGGATACGCCCGCGCGACGTCAGGCGGCTGAAGGAGTCCCTCCACAACCTTCTCGCGCACCTCGACCCCGTGGCCGCGGAGGAGTTCGACGTGGCGTCGGATTCGACCGCCGGCGCGGGGGGCCGCAGGAAAAGGGAGTCCGCGTCGAAAGGCTCCACGCCCCTGCCGTTCCGCCGTGAGACGGGCTCGGGGACCGCCTGGCGAGCCGAGTCGGACCGCGTCACGTCCGAGGCGGCCCGCCGGCTCATCGCGAGCGTGGATCTCGTCCAGTCCGGCCCCCCGAGCGCGGTGCCCACGCATGGAGCCCGGCTCGAGACCTGGGAGGTCCGAGCGGCTCTCCGGATCCTCCGGAAGGGAAAGGGCGAGCCCGCCGCCGAGCGAGACCGCCTCTTCTTCAACGCCGCCGTCCTCCGGCTGAAGATGGACGAGGAGGCGCAGAAGCTGCGTGACCTCGTCGCCGAGGTGGGGGAGTCGTCGGCGTCCGAGGCGACGCTCCAACCGGCGGGCAAGTGCCTCGCGCGCGCCCGCGAGGTCGACGGCTTCTTCCGCCAGGCGCTCGCCGCGGCCGAGTCGGAGGGCATCGAGCCTTGGAATCACCTGACCCGCTCGCGCTTCCGGCACCTCCGGGCGTTCGCGGGCCTCTGGCTCCTTTACGACGCCCTCGGCGGCGCGTGACGGCGGCCGGGAAGCCCGGATGACGGCCTTCCCCGACGCGTCGATGGTTTAATCGGCCCGATGGCCGAAACTCCGAAGCACGCCGCTCCGCCGGAATCTTCGCCGGAGCTCGAGCTCCCCGAGCAGATCGCGAACCGCCGCGCGTCGCGCTCGCGCATCGCCGCTCTCGGGCGCGCTCTCTACCCGAATCGTTGGGATCCCACGCATCTCGTCTCGGACGTCGTCGCGAAATGGTCCTCCCTGGACGCCGCCGCCCTCGACGCCATACCCGCGGCCGATCGGTTCGTGCGCGTGCCGGGCCGCATCCTCGCGATCCGCAAGATGGGGAAGGCGATCTTTCTCGACCTTTCGGACGGCCTCCGCCGCGTGCAGGCCTACCTGAAGAAGGACGCGCTCCGCCCGGGCGACTGGGAGCTGCTGGAGCAGCTCGACCTCGGCGACCACGTGGGAATCTCCGGATCCGTCTTTCGGACGCGCACGGGGGAGCTCTCCGTGAGGGCGGGCTCCCTCGATTTCCTCTCGAAGTCCCTGCGGCCGCTTCCCGACAAATGGCACGGCCTGACGGACGTCGAGCGGAAGTACCGTCAGCGCTACGTCGATCTCGTCGTCTCGCCGGAGACGCGCAGGACGTTCGAGATCCGGGCGAAGATCGTGGGGTTCATCCGCCGCTTCTTCGACGCGCGCGGCTACGTCGAGGTGGAGACTCCCATGATGCAGACGCTCGCGGGCGGCGCGGCGGCGCGCCCGTTCGTGACGCATCATCACGCGCTCGACCTCGAGCTCTTCCTGCGCATCGCCCCGGAGCTGTACCTGAAGCGCCTCGTCGTCGGCGGCTTCCCGAAGGTCTACGAGATCAACCGCAACTTCCGCAACGAGGGCATCTCCACGCACCACAACCCCGAGTTCACGATGCTCGAGTTCTATACGGCGTACGCCGACGCGCGCGACCAGATGGCGCTCACGGAGGAGCTCCTCACGGGCGCCGCGCAGGAGATCCTCGGGACGACCGAGCTCGAGTGGGGCGACGAGACGATCTCGCTGAAAGCGCCCTTCAGACGGATCAGCATGGTCGACGCGATCCTGGAGAACATCCCGGCGGCGGAGGAAGAGAGAAAGAAAGAAGAGAAGATTTCTGCGAGTAAAGGAGACGGAAGAGGAGAAGATTCTCCGAAGGAAGACCGGGGGATTTCTTCGAATGGTCCCGAGCAGGATGGCGCGCCTGGCGCCCGACTGACGGCTGCCCACCTCCGCGACATTCACCTCCTAAGAAAAACAGCCGAACGCTATGGTGTGGAGTCTGTCGAGCGTTTCGGCGATTCGAAAGGGAAGCTCTTAGCAGAAATCTTTAGCGCCGTCGCGGAGCGACGACTCCTGCAGCCGACGTACATCGTGGACTATCCCGCCGAGATCTCCCCGCTCTCGAAGACGAAGCCGGACGACCCGAATACGGCCGACCGCTTCGAGCTCTTCATCGGGCGGATGGAGATCGCGAACGGGTTCTGCGAGCTGAACGATCCCGACGAGCAGGCGGAGAAGTTCCGCGCCCAGACAGCCGAGCGCGGCAAGGGGGACGAGGAGGCGATGCGTTACGACGAGGACTACGTCGAAGCGCTCTCGTACGGGATGCCGCCGACGGCGGGAGAAGGCGTCGGCATCGATCGCCTCGCGATGCTCTTCACGAACTCGCCGTCGATCCGGGACGTGATTCTCTTTCCGTTGATGCGACCAAAGTGAGTTTCTTTGCTACGGATAGTCCTCGAACGGTTGCTGTCAAGGGTCGAAGACCGCTTCGCGGCGCGCGGAGCGCGCCCTTGACAGCACCCGTTCGAGGAGCAGGTTTTCTGATATCGGCGGCTGCATCAGCAGCCGCCGCATATGGGGAATCCGGGACAGCGACCGTTCGAGGGCGACCCTCCCTCTCTTCTCTTTCTAAGAAGATCCTCTTCTCTTGATTTCTTTCTTCCTCGCTCGTCGATATCTCCTCGCGTCGCGGCGCGACGCGCAGGTGGGGGTGGTCGCGCTCGCGGCTTTTTGCGGGCTTTCCCTCGGCGTCGCGGCACTCGTCGTGTCGCTCGCGCTCCTCGCGGGGTTTCAGACGCACGTGCGGAGCCGGCTCCTCGCCGAGACGCCGCACCTCCTCGTGACGCCCGCCGGCCGCGGCCCGTTCCACGACGTGGACCGGATCGGCGGCAAGCTCGCGGCCGTTCCGGGCGTCGTATCCGTCTCCCCCGTGGCGCGGGGACGCGTTTGGGTGTCGATGGGGCGCGATGCCGCTCCGGCGGAGGTCGTGGGCCGCGAGCGGACGAAAGGGCTCGTGCTCGACGTGGCCCAGGCCCGGCCGCTCGGAGTCGTGCCGGGAGAGACCGTGACGCTCGTCTCGTCGCGGTCGCGGCTTTCGCCGCTCGGCCCGGTCCCGATCGTCTCGACCCTGAAGGTCACCGCCCTCGCGCCCTCCTCCACGGGACGTCGCGCCGCCGAGGCGAGCCTGCCGCTGGACGAGGCGCGGCGCCTCTTCGCGCTGGGCTCGGACGGGGCCACCGGCTACGAGGTCTTCCTGAAGGACCCGTCGAGCGCGAAGGCCGGCGCCGAGGCGGTGGCGGCCGCACTCGGACCTTCCGTCACGCTGACGACGTGGGAAGAGCAGAACCGCGCCCTCGTCCTGGCGCTGAGGCTCGAGCGCTTCGTCCTGTTCGCGGCCGTCTTCCTGATCGTGATCGTGGCCGGCCTCAACCTCGCGGCGACGTCGGCGGTTCTCGCCGCGACGCGCGCGGGGGACGCGGCCGTCCTCTCCGTTCTCGGGGCCTCTCCGAGGACCGTGGAGAAGGTCTTTCGGACCGCGGGGGGGTGCGTCGGGTTGGCCGGCACGCTCGCGGGCGTCCTCCTCGGCGTCGCCGCGTCTCTTCTTCTCGAAAAGCTCGGTCTCGTTCCGCTCCCGGTGCAGCTCTACGGGATGAGCCACGCGCCGTTCCGCGTGGACCCTCTCGACGTGAGCGCGGTGGCCGTGCTGTCGATCCTGTGGGCGTTCGTCGTGGCGACCGTGCCCGCCCGCACCGCGGCCCACCAGCCCGCCGTGGAGGTCCTGCGTGGCGCCTGAAGCGGCGGCCCTGCTCGTGGCGGAAGGCCTCGCGAAGGGGTTCGGGGCCGGCGACGCGCGGGTCGAGGTCTTCCGGGGCGTTTCGCTTGCCGTCGTTCCGGGCGATCTCCTCGCCATCACGGGCCCTTCGGGCTGCGGAAAGTCGACGCTTCTCCACCTCTTTGCAGGGCTCGACGTGCCCGACGCGGGCCGCGTGACGCTCGACGGCGCGGACTGGGCCGCACTCGCGCCGGCCCCGCGCGCGGCCGTGCGCGGCGCGAGTGTGGGGTTCGTGTTCCAGTTCCATCATCTTCTTCCCGAGCTCACGGCCGAGGAGAACGTGGCCCTGCCGCTCTTCCTCGCGGGCGCGGCCGAGAAGGAAGGCCGTCAGGTCGCGCGCGAAGTTCTCGACCGCGTGGGCCTGCTCGGCCGCGCGGCCGCGTTTCCGCGGACGCTTTCCGGCGGTGAAAGGCAGCGCGTCGCCATCGCGCGCGCGGTCGTGAGGCGGCCCCGGCTCCTGCTCTGCGACGAGCCCACGGGCAGCCTCGACGCCGCCCACGCGGGGCAGGTGTTCGACCTCCTCGCCGAGATCGCGAACGAGCGCGCCGGGGCCGCGATCGTCGTGACCCACGACCCGGAATGGGCGCGTCGCTGTGCTACGATCAAATTGCTGGGAGAAGAGGGGTTGAGCGATGTCGCCTGAGTCGACCTCCTGCTCGGTCCGAAGGGTCAAAACGGTCAACCACCATGTTTGAAAAGTACAACGAGAAGGCGCGCCGGGCGCTGTTTTTCGCCCGGTACGAGTCCTCGAAGCTGGGCTCCAAGGTCATCGAGTCCGAGCACATCCTGCTCGGCGTGCTCCGCGAGGGCGAGGAGATCATCAAGGAGATATTCGCCCGCTTCAACGTCAAGCCCGACGAGATCCGCCGCGAGATCGAAGGCGATCGCGTGTTCGTCGAGCGCGTCTCCTCCACCCAGGAGCTGCCGCTCTCCGAGGAGTCCAAGAAGATCCTCGCCTACGCCTCGCACGAGGCGGAGTCGATGATGCATCCCTACGTCGGGACGGAGCACCTCCTCATCGGCATCCTCCGCGTGGATCCGTGCGTGGCCGGCCGCATCCTGATGTCGCACGGGTTCAACCTGTACGGCGTGCGCGAGGAGACGATCGCGCTCATCAAGGAGCGCGAGGCGTCGAAGCAGAAGAAGGAGCTGCCGTTCCTGGCCGAGTACGCGCGGGATCTGACCGCGCTCGCCCAGCAGGGCGCTTTCGACCCGCTCGTCGGGCGTGACGTGGAGGTCGAGCGGATCATCCAGATCCTCTCGCGCCGCACGAAGAACAACCCGATCCTTCTCGGCGAGCCGGGCGTCGGCAAGACGGCGATCGTCGAGGGGTTGGCCCAGCGAATCGTGGCCGGCGACGTGCCCGACAGCATCAAGGGCAAGCGCGTCGTCACGCTGGACATGGGCGCGCTGGTGGCCGGCACAAAGTACCGCGGCCAGTTCGAGGAGCGGCTCAAGCGCGTGGTCGACGAGATCAAGGAGACGCGCTGTATCCTGTTCATCGACGAGTTCCACACGATCATCGGCGCGGGCGGGGCCGAGGGTACGCTCGACGCGGCCAATATTCTCAAGCCGGCGCTCTCACGCGGCGAGCTGCAG
>DATIFW010000221.1:0-14398 GCA_035455045.1 Thermoanaerobaculia bacterium
AAGCAGTAGAGCACGGCGGGCTCGCCCTTGTTGACGATCGGCCAGAACGACGCCGCGGCATGCGCCTTGAAGTACGCGACGGCCATCTCGCCGCTCGCGAGGAACGCGGCCGGAGCCGTGAAGAGGCCGAGCGCGACGAGGCCGCCGGCGACGAGCTCGATCACGGCCGCGACCGTGAGGAGCGTGTTGCCGGTCACCTTCTGGCCGCCGAATGTCCCGAAGAGCTTCTGCGCGCCGTGGCATGCGAACAGAAACCCGACCACGAAGCGCATGAGACCGTAGATGCGTTCCGCATGCTTTCCGAGGATCGTCATCGTGGAACTCCAATCGAAGCACGCAACTTCGGGATGAAGTCATCCCGTCCCCGGCGGGCTGCAACCATCGGGCCATCGGCCCGGCTCGGGCGCGCGAGCAGTCGGCCCGAAACGTGCTTCGGCCTCGAGGGGATCTCCAAGATGAAAAAGCTCGCCCGAATCCTTCCGGCACTTCCGGCTCTCGTTCTCGCCGCCCTCGCTCTTGGCCTGACCGGGCTCTCGGCAGACGACCTGAAAGTCTCCATCCGGGAATGGGACGTGCCGACGCCGAACGCGCGGCCGCACGACCCGGAAGCCGCTCCGGACGGCTCGCTCTGGGTCACGGAGCAGCTAGCGAACAAGCTGGGTCGCCTCGATCCGAAAGCCGGCTCCATCAAGGAGTTTGCGCTGAAAACGCCCGAGTCCGGGCCGCACGGCCTGGCCGCCGACAAGGACGGCAACATCTGGTTCACGGCGAACTACAAGGCGTACATCGGGAAGCTCGATCCCAAGACCGGCGACGTGACCGAGTACAAGATGCCCGACGCGCGCGCCCGCGATCCCCACAGCCTCGCGTTCGATCGCGCCGGGCTCATTTACTTCACGGCGCAGCAAAGCAATTTCGTCGGGAGGCTGGATCCCCTCTTGGGCAAGGTCGCGTTGAAAGAGGTTCCAACGGCCGGCGCGGCGCCGTACGGAATCATCGTCGGACCGGACGGGGCCGCCTACTTCTGTGAATTCGGGAGCAACAAGCTCGGAAGGATCGATCCGAAGACGCTCGACATCCGGGAATTTCCGCTGCCTTCAGGCGCCCGGCCGCGCCGCCTGACGAACAATCCGGACGGCTTCATCTACTACAGCGACTTCGCGCGCGGGTTCATCGGGCGCCTGGATCCGCGGAGCGGGAAAGTGGAAGAGTGGCCTTCGCCCGGAGGACCGGGTTCTCAACCCTACGGCATCGCGTCGACTCCGGACGGCCGGGTCTGGTACAGCGAGTCGGGCGTCAAACCGAACACGCTCGTCGTTTTCGATCCGAAGACCGGATCCAGCCGGAGCTGGCCGATCCCTTCCGGAGGAGGCGTCGTGCGCAACATGGTCGCGACGCCCGACGGCCGGCTCTACCTGGCGTGCAGCGGGGTGAACAAGGTGGCGGTCGCGGAAGTGAACTGAAGGTCGTGGCCGCCGTTCAGAATTCGAGCTTCGCGCGAGCGGCCGCGAGGATCGCCGCTACCGCCGCGGGCAGTCCGAGCGCTCGAGGGTGGACGACGAGGTCGTAGCCCGCCGGATCCTCGATCTCCCTCTGAAAAGCCTGCCACACGAACTCTCGCTGCGCCGTGTCGCTCGCCGCGATGCGGCGGTGCGCTTCATCGAGCGGGAGGCCCAGGTCGTGCGCGAGCGCCTCGGCCCGGTCGGGGGCCGGGGCCACGGCCCGGACGCGAAGCCCGTGTGCGGGATCCAGGATGAAATTCGCGCCGCGTCCCACGAGCACCGCGCGGCCTTCGCGTCCCAGCCGCCGGACCACGTGCGTCAGGTCGACGAGGTAGCGGGATTGTCCCGGGTCCGCCGGAAGGATGAGCGGCGCGAGGTACTCGCCGAACGTACGAACGCCCTTCTCGTCGAAGCGTTCGAGGGTGCGCTCGTCGCGCCGCGTTTCTGCCGCGACCGCCTGGAGAATCTCGCGATCGTAGATGCGCCAGCCGAGGGCGGCGCCGAGGAGGGCCGCGACCTCGCTGCCTCCGGATCCGAGCTGGCGCGAAAGCGCGATCCAGGGCCCTTCGGCCTGCGCAGGCCCCGCGGGCGAGTCTTCCGTCGCGCGACGGCGCATTTCCTTGAATCGCCCCTGGCGGTCCGCAAGCTCCACTCCGGGAAGCGTCGAAGTCATGACGCCCTCCCCCTGCCGACCAGCCGTCGGCCCATTCCAGGTTCAATGTAGTGCCGCCGCGCCGCCCGTGCATGCCCGCTGCCTCGCGCCGCGACGGGCCACGCGCCCGGTCGCGTTGTCCGCTACACTGACGGAGAGTTGGGTCACAGGTTGTGAGCTCCGGCGCGCCGCGAGGCCTTCGCGTCTGGCTTCCCGTGAGCCTGCTTTTCTCCGCCTCGCTCGTAGCCCAGATGTGGAACCTCGGCCGGACCTTCCTGCCCGCGCTGGATGAAGGCGTTTACCTGTGTGCGGCCCGTCAGATGACCGCGGGGGCGGTGCCGTATCGAGACTTCTTCCTCAGCCACCCCCCGTACTCGATGCTCGGGGCGGCCGCCGGGCTGGCGGTGACGCGAGGCGACGTTCCGGCGTTCAATGCCCTCTACACGATCTGGGTCTTCTCGGCGGTCTTCGCCGTCTACTTCGTGACCCTTCGCGTGTCCGGACAGTTGATCCCCGCCATCCTCGGAGCATTTCTCTTCGTCACGTTTCCGGAGTTCGCCCTGAGGGACGCCCGGTTCTTTTCGCTGCGGCAGGCGAGTCTTCCTTTTCTCGCCTTCGGGATTCTTCTTCTGCTCCTTAAGGAGCGACAAGTGGCCGCCGGAATCCTCTTCGGTCTTTTTGCCGGCTGCGTCGCGTCGAACGTCGCCGTCGCCGCGTGCGTCCTGCTCGCGGTCCTTGCCAGCGACGTTCTGGGAGGGCGGTCGGCTCGCGAGGCCTGGCGCGCGTGGCGCCCCGCGTGCGTCGCATTCGGCGTGACGACGCTCGTGCTCTACCTGCCGCTCTTTCTCATACCGAACGGATACGCGGACCTGCTCGCCTTTCAGGCGAATCGCAGAGCCTCGCCCTGGGGCCCGCGCCTCTCGGGGTTCTTCACCCAGACGCTGCCCGCCAATGCCCCGATTCTGCTCGCCGGCCTGTTCGGTTGCGTTTCTCGAGATCGCCGCCTTCGTGCCGTCGCGCTGTCGAACCTGCTCGCTCTGCCGATCCTGCTCCTCGCTTCGCGGTCCTACTATCCCCACTACCTGGCGATCCTCGCCGTCGGCCTCGCCCTCTCGGCGGGGGCGTTCATCGCCTTCCTTCCCGCGGGCCGATGGAGAATCGCGGGGTCGACGCTGATCGTCGCCGCGGTTTCGGCGACCGCGGGCCCGAAGCTGTGGGAGGAGCTCATTCGCCACCGGACGCCGGAGCTTTTTTCCGTCGTGCGTGCACTCCGCGAAACGCCGGAGCCGCTGTTCTCTTTCGAGCCGATCTATTCTCTGTACTCGCACCGGCAGCTGACGCCCCACGCGCACGTCTGTGACATGCGCTACTTCCGTGTCCAGCGCATGGATCCCGGCGACGCGCTTTTCCTCGACGTCCTCGAACGCAGCCGCACCGTTCTCGTCGAGCCCTCGATGCGACCGTTCCTGACGGCGCGGCGGCGGGAGGCGCTGCGGCGCGACTTCGACCCCGTCTATCGGGATCCGGACCACGTCGTCCTGGTCCGAAAGTCTTCGAGCCCACGCGAATCGCCCGTTACGAAGTGAATGCGCGGCTCGGCGCGTCACGAAATGAGCATCGCGTCGCCGTAGCTGAAGAAACGATACCCTTGGGCGACGGCCTCGCGATAAGCGCGGAGAACGTTGTCCTTCTGCGCGAACGCGGCGACGAGCATGAGCAGCGTCGAGCGGGGCAGGTGGAAGTTCGTGAGAAGCGCATCCACGACGTCAAAGGTCGCGCCCGGCACGAGGAAGAGATCGGTCTCGAATGCGCCGGCAGCGACGGCGCCGGCGTGGGCGCGCGCCGACGCTTCGAGCGTGCGCACGGATGTCGTGCCGACCGCGACGACGCGACGCCCGTCGCGCTTGGCCGCGTTCACGCGTTCCGCCGTGTCCGCGGGAATCTCCGCCCGCTCGAAATCCATCCGGTGCTCTTCGACGCGATCGACTTTCACGGGCCGGAACGTGCCGAGACCCACGTGCAGCGTCACGCGCGTGATCTCGATGCCGCGCGCGGAGACGGCGCCGAGCAGCTCGCGGGTGAAGTGGAGGCCCGCGGTCGGCGCCGCGATCGCACCGGCGCGGTCCGCGAACACGGTCTGGTAGTCGACCGCGTCCCGGGCGTCCGCGATGCCGAACGGGCGGTGGATGTAGGGCGGCAGGGGAGCGGACCCCAGGGACGGGAGGTCGTCGAGGAGAGAGCACCTTTTGCTCCCGGGCTTCGTGAACCGCAGAACGCAAAGGCCACCTTCGGTGCGACTGGGAAGGGCGCTTTTCTTAGAAGGTGAATTGGGCTCTGGCCATGCCGGAGCGATACTTGCCAGCGCCTCGGCCTCCCAACCCCCTTCGAAGAGAAACTTCCTTCCGGCCTTCACCCGCCTCCCCGGCTTCGCGAGACAGCGCCAGAGCTCGGGACGATTCGCAGAATCTTCATCTTCCGGCTCTTCTCCCGATTCCTCTCTTCGAACCCTCTCGACCAGCAGGAACTCCGTTCTTCGTCCCTTCTCGTCCGTTCCGAAGATCCGCGCCGGAATCACCTTCGTGTCGTTCAGGACGAGGACGTCGCCGGCGCGGAGAAGCGATGGGAGCTCGGCGACGAGGCGGTGTGCGATCGCGCCCGTCCGGCGGTCGAGCGTCATGAGGCGTGCGGTGCCCCGCGGCGCGGGCCGCTGGGCGATGGATTCGTGCGGCAGTACGAAGTCGAAATCCGCGACGTCCATCCGGCGCATTTTGCACGGCCGCTGTGGGAGACTGGCGCGATGCGGTCGAGGTCCTGGGCCATCGTGGGGCTCTACGCCCTTCTGGCGCTTCTCGCCGTGCCGATCTACCCGCACTTTCTCTCGCCGAACGAGTTCACGCGGTGGGCGCTCGCCTCGTCGCTCGTCGAACGCGGCACGCCGGAGATCTCTTCGGCGCTTTTGCTCCTCGGGCCGGCATTCGAGGACGTCTCGGAGAAGGACGGGCGGGTCTACTCGAACAAGGCGCCCGGCGCGACGCTCGTCGCGTTGCCGGGTTACGTTCTCGCTCGGGGGCTCTTGGGCCCACCTTCCCCCTCCTCGGTGCGACCGGTGCTGTGGGCGATGCGGCTGTTCGGGGCGACGCTGCCCGCCGCGCTGCTCACGCTCGCCTTCTTCCACGCCGCCGTTCGATCCGGGGCTTCTCCCACGCGCGCCGTGGGCGCGGCGTTCGCGCTCCTGTTCGCGACGCCGCTCTTCGCGTACGGTCTGCTTCTCTTCTCTCACGCCCTCGTGGCGGCGTGCCTCTTCGGGGGCTGGATCGCGCTCTTTGCTCCGGGAGATCCCTCGCGCTCGTTCCGCCGCGATCTCGTGGGAGGCGCGCTCCTGGGTCTCGCCGTGATCTCGGAGTACCCGGCCGCGGTGCCGGCGGGCGTGCTCGCCCTCTGCGCGGTCGTTCCTGCGCCCCGGCGCGCTCTGGCTCTCGCCGCCGGGGCCGCCCCCTTCGCCGCCCTTCTCGGCGTGTACGACCTTGCCTGCTTCGGCGGAGTCTTGGAGTTGTCCTCCGCTCACGAGCGCGCGTCCGGCTTCCGGTCGCTCGCGTCGACGGGCTTCTTCGGGATTTCGCTTCCGTCTCCGGGGATCGTGCTTCGCCTGCTCGCCGATCCCTCGAAAGGCCTTCTCGTCTTCTCTCCGTTTCTCGTTCTGTGGCCCGGAGCGCTTCATTCCTCGCGCGGCGCCCTGCCTTTCGGGGGCCGCCTCGCGCTCGGGCTCGTTCCTCTCTCGCTCCTCCTTCTCTATGCAGGCTACCCGAACTGGCACGGCGGCTTCTCCGTGGGCCCGCGGTATCTCGTCGCGGCGCTGCCGTTTCTCGTCTTCCCGTTTGCGTTCGGGAAAGGAGGATTCTTCGAGAGCGCGCTCGTGGGCGCCTCGACGCTCGCGGTTTGCGCGACGACGCTCGCGTTCCCGTTCGTGCCTCCCGGGTTCGCGTTGCCATGGGGCTCGTTCGCGGCGTTCTTCTTCGAAAGGGGATTGACCGCACCGAACGCACTGCATCTCGTCGCGCCCGCCGCGGCGCGCTTCGTCCTGCCGGCGATCGTCGCGGTCGCGGTGTATTTCTTCTTGCGGGGGAAGAGGGAAGAGAAGGATTCCTCGGAAGGGAAGAGAGAACGGAAGAGTCTCTTAGAAGGGGAGAGGGAAGAGAAGATCTTCTTGGAAGGGAAGAAAGAAGGGATCGGGAGCGGGAGGGGAAGGACGGGGCTCGCCTTCTTGTGCGGCGCCGCGGCCTGCCTGGCCCTCGGATTTCTCCTTTCTAAGCAGATTTCTCTTCTTTCTCTTTCTTTCCCTCCTTCTCCTTCTCTTCTCCTCCAGCGCGCGTACATCGCCGACGTCTACTTCGAACAGCGGGGTGCGCTCGAGGAGGAGATCGCGCGGACCGGAATCCCGCAGCCGCGGCTCCTCGCGAGGCGCGAACGGGAACTGGCGCTCCCTCCGCCGCCCTGGCCTTTTGCGCCGGTGTCACGCTGATCGAAGGAAGCGCATCACGGCGACCGTGAAGATCGCGCCGAGAAGCGCGACCGCGAGAGAGAGCGAGAAGGACGACGGGCGATACTGCAGGACGACCTCGTGGTTGCCCGCGGGAACCGGGACCCGCGTGAGCTCGCCGGCCTTCGACTCGATCCTCGAAGGAGCGCCGTCGACTTTCGCCCGCCAGCCGGGGAACATCGGATTCGCAACGACGAGCCTGGCCGGCGCACTCGACTCCGTCCTGATCGTCCAACGAGTCGCCGTGCGGCCGACGAGGAGCGTTTTTCCGGGCGCTCCTTCCAGCCTCACGCGCGGCCTCGCCCGGCGATTGACGAGGATTCTTCCATCCGGCCCGGAATAGACCTCCATGAGGTCCAGTCCGAGCCGTGCGTTCAGCTCCGGAGCGCCGAACGCGAACTGGGGGTGCAGGAGCAGATACTTCACGCTCCAGGCGTCGAGCGCCGCACCTCCCGGCGCGAGATCCCATGGCTCCACGACGTCTCGAACGTTCGGCAGGTCGCGAAAACGGCCGATGTCCTCCCGCCGGACGCGCCACGCTCTCGGAGCGAGAGCGTCGTAGCCGCGCACATCCTCGAGCTGGAGGTCGGTTGCCGTGTTCGCCGGGAGAAACGAGTGGAGCGGGAGGACGCGCGAGAGCCCGGCTTCTTCCCTCAGGCGCGCGAGGAGCGGCGTGATGGGCGTCAGGACGGGCGCCTTCGTGACGGCGTGGACGTGGCCGGCGAAGACGAGAAGCTCGAGCGCCGCGAGACCCGTGAGCGCTCCGGCGCACGCGCGAGCCGCCCCGGCACGCCCGGCGCTCTCGGCGCGGGAGATGAGGTCGTCGAGACCCGCCGCCGCGAGAAAGCCGAAGGCGAGAGGGAGGAGGAGCAGAACACGGGACAGGTACAGGTTCGTCGCGTCCGCAAGAGCCCGGGCGAGGGGGCCGCCATAGGCGACCCCGAGGAGAATCAGGGCCGATCCGGCCCAGAACCCTCGTTCGGACTCGCGCCTCAGGCCGCGCAGCCCGAAGGGCACGAGAAGCAGAACCGCGAGCGATACGGCCGCGGCCCCTTCGATCTGATGCGAGTGCGGGTCGTCGGGGAGGATGAAACGGCGGAGGGCGGTGAGGGGCAGGACGAAAGGACTTCGTCCTTCGCCGAGCCTCGCGGCGCTGGAGGCGTAGTACTCGAAGAAAGGCAGCAGCAGGGGGGCCGCGAGCGCAGCTCCGAGGAAGCCGGCGGCAGCCGGCCAACGAAGCGCCACCAGCGTCCCCCCACGAAACGCCGCGTACGCCGCGGCAAGGAGAGCCGCCATGAGGACGGTTTCCGGATGCCCGCCGGAGAGAACGACGAACGTCGCGGCGACGAGGCCCGCGAAATCGCCTCGCGTGGGCCGTTCCGCGAGGCGGCCTCCGAAGAGCAGCAGGAGTGGAACCGCCGCGGCCGAGAGCGTCTGAGGGTGCTCGAGCCACGCGATGAAGGAAGAGGACAGCGCGAAGGCGAGCGCGCCGAGGGCGGCGGCCGGATGCGACCGCCCCCGATCCCTCAGCCACAGGTACGCCGCGGCCGCCGCGAGGAGGGCGCGAAGGAGGAGAGACAGGTTCCAGCCCGGCCGAACTCCGAAAAGGAGCGCCGGCCAGACGAGCGGGGATCCCAGCGAGGAGATCGAATTGCCGAGCAGCGGCACGCCGCCGTCCTGATAAGGGTTCCAGAAGGGGAGTCGGCCAGCGGCGATCTCGCGGCGCGCGAGCTCGAGCCACGGCACGAACTGCCAGACGGGATCCGACAGCGCCGGGGCCTCGAGCTTCGGCGCCCCGAGAGAAGGCGCCCACGGCCAGAAGCGCGACTTCACGTCGTTCGAGAGGACGAGCCCCTCGTGCATGCGAAGCCGGGCTCCGAGGGCGACGCCGAGCACGAGAAGGGCGGCAAGGCCGGCGAACCGGTTCGCACGAACGGCGGACATCAGCGTATGTTAAGAGGTCGGTTTGACGCCGCCGAAACGGTTGTATAGTTCGCGCGCTCATGGGCGAAGCCGCGGGAACGTACCGGAAGCTCCGGCTGCTCGACGGCGCAGGGCAGGGACGGGCGATCGCCCGCATGGCCCGGGAGATCGTCGAGGCCGAAGGCGGGACAGACGGCTTCGTCCTGATCGGCATCCGCACGCGGGGAGTCCCGCTCGCGCGACGCCTCGCCGGCGAGATCGAGCGCATCGAGAACGTGCGCATTCCCGTCGGGCTCCTCGACATCACGCTCTACCGGGACGATCTCTCCACGGTCGCGGCCTCGCCCGTTCTGAAGAAGACCGATATCCCGTTCCCCGTGGAGCGCCGCACGGTCGTCCTGTGCGACGACGTGATCTACACCGGGCGCACGGTGCGTGCCGCGATGGATGCCATCCTCGACTTCGGTCGCCCGCGGAAGATCCTCCTCGCCGTCCTCGTCGACCGCGGTCGCCGGGAGCTGCCGATCGAGGCGCAGTTCGTGGGCAAGAGAGTGGCCACGTCGGCGACGGAGATCGTCTCCGTCACTTTTCGGGAGACGGACGGGGTCGACGACGTCTGGCTGCTCGACCGCGAGGCTTCGGCGAAGGCGGGGCGAAAGGCTCACGGGCCGGCGGCGCGAAAGCGCTCCAAACGGCGTTCGAAGGAATAGGCGGTGCGCACGGCGTGACCACGAAGCGAAGCGAAACTCCGGAGCCCGCCGTCCCGCGCACGCCGGCGTTCTCCCGGAAGGATCTCGTCGACATCGAGTCGATCACCGAGGACGACATCAGGCTCGTCCTCGATACGGCCGAGTCGATGCGCGAGATCAACCAGCGCTCCATCAAGAAAGTCCCGACCCTCCGCGGGAAGCTCGTCGCGAACCTCTTCTTCGAGAACTCCACGCGCACGCGCTTCTCGTTCGAGATCGCCGAGCGCCGCCTTTCCGCCGACTCGATCGCGCTCTCCGCCGTGGGGACGTCGGTCGCGAAGGGCGAGACGCTTCTCGACACGGGGCGAAACCTCATGGCGATGGCGCCGGACGCGATCGTCATCCGTCACCAGCGTGCCGGCGCTCCGCACCTCCTGGCACGGCACCTCCCGTGCGCGGTCGTGAACGCGGGCGATGGTGCGCACGCGCATCCCACCCAGGCCCTGCTCGATGCCTTCACCATCCGCCGCGCGAAAGGCGCGCTCGCCGGGCTGAGGGTCGCGATCTGCGGCGACATCTCTCACAGCCGGGTCGCGCGCTCGAATCTCTCCCTTCTGACGAAGATGGGTGCGGGGGTCACGCTCTTCGGCCCGGCGACGCTCCTGCCCGTCGAGATCGAGCGCACGGGAGCTCGTGTCGTGTCGCGCCTCGAAGAGGCCGTCGAAGGGGCCGACGTCGTCATGATCCTGCGCGTCCAGAAAGAGCGCGGCGGCGGCCTCGGCTTCCCGTCCGACAAGGAATATTTCGAGCTCTTCGGCCTGACGCCCGAGCGCCGACGCCTCGCGAAGAAAGACGCGATCGTGATGCACCCGGGCCCGATGAACCGCGGCGTCGAGATCGACTCCGCCGTCGCAGACGGGCCGGACTCGGTGATCCTCGACCAGGTCGAGAACGGCGTCGCGGTGCGCATGGCCGTGCTGTACCTCCTGATCGGAGCGAGCGGCGATGACTGAGGCCGTGCTCCTGAAGGGCGGGCGCGTCGTGGACCCGTCGCGCAATCTCGACCAGACGCTCGACGTCCTTCTCCGCGACGGCGTCGTCGCGAAGGTGGACGAGAAGATCTCGGCGAAAGGGGCCGATACCGTGGACGCCGGGGGCCTCGTCGTGGCGCCCGGCTTCGTGGATCTCCACGCGCACCTCCGGGAGCCGGGCTTCGAGTACAAGGAGACCGTCGCGACCGGCACGCGCGCGGCGGCGGCGGGAGGCTTCACGACGGTCTGCGCGATGGCGAACACGCTACCCGTGCTCGACGACGCGCCCTCCGTGGCTTTCCTCGTTCGCCGCATCCGCGAGACCGCCGTCGTGCGCGTCCATCCGATCGGCGCCGTCTCGAAAGGCCTTCAGGGCCTCGCGCTCGCCGAGATCGGCTCGATGAAGGCCGAGGGCATCGTCGCCGTCTCCGACGACGGAAAGCCGATCGCGAACGGCATGCTCATGCGGCGCGCCCTCGAGTACGCCTGGATGTTCGGCCTCCCCGTCGTCGTCCACGAGGAGGACGTCACTGTCGTGGGTGGCGGGGTCATGAACGAAGGTTGGGCCTCCACCCGACTCGGGTTGCCGGGCTGGCCGAACGTCGGGGAGTCCGCGATGGTCGCGCGCGACGTGCATCTCGCCGCGCTCACGAAGGCGCGACTTCACGTCGCTCACGTCTCGACCCGCGAAAGCCTCGACGCGATCCGAACCGCGCGGCGGGCCGGCGTCGCGGTGACGTGCGAAGTCACGCCGCACCATCTCACGCTCACCGACGAGGACGTCGCGCGATCGGGCTACGATACGCGCTTCAAGATGAACCCGCCGCTGAGGTCCGAGGCCGACCGCGCGGCTCTCGTCGCCGCGCTCGTGGAGGGCACGATCGACGCCGTCGCGACCGATCATGCGCCCCACCACGAGGACGAGAAGGCCCTCGAGTTCGAGGACGCGCCATTCGGCGTGACGGGACTGGAGACGGCCCTGCCGGTTCTCGTGGACGCGCTCCTCGTCCCGCGAGCGATCACGCTCATGCGCCTCGTCGACGTGCTGTCGACCGCGCCTGCGCGCGTTTTTTCTCTCCCGGGCGGCACGCTCGCGGAGGGGGCGCCCGCCGACGTCGTGGTTTTCTCGACGACGAAGTCGACGCACGTGACGCCGGACGGCTTCGTGAGCCGCTCGAAGAACTCGCCCTGGACCGCGCGCACCTTGCGCGGGCGGGTGGAGCACACGTTCGTCGGGGGGCGCGAGGTCTTCGCGCGGGGCGGGGGCGCGACGGGAGAAGCCCGTTGAGCGAGCCGTACCTGAAGCCCGTGTCCGCGGAGGTTCCGGTCGCCGCCGGGCGCCCGAAGAGGGTCGTCCTCGTGGACGAGTCCCCGCTCTACGCGGAATCCTGGCGCGCGGTCCTCGCGTGCCGCTACGGGCCGGCCGTCTCGTTCGAGTTCTACCGGGATCCGCTCGCGGCGCTCGACGCGCTCGGTCCCGACGTGAGCCTTCTCCTGATCGACCTCGAGCTGCCTCTCTTCGGCGGACGGAAATTGTTCGAGCTCGCGAAGGGCCGTGGCGTCGCGTGCCGGCGGATCGTGATCCTCTCCAGCCGGCCCGCGGAGGAGCTCCACCAGCTTTTTCCGGAGGGGTCCTGCCTCGCGGTCATCAACAAGACCGAGCCGAACCAGCAGAACGCGTTCCTCATGATCCTCGACTCGATCGTGAAGCGGCATTAGGCCCCGTGATGAGCCGCGCCGAGCGGTTCCAGGTCACGTAGTTCCACGCCCACTGGACGAGGGTCAGGACGCGGTTCCCGAACTGCACGAGATACATGAGGTGGATGAAGAGCCACGCGAGCCACGCGGGGTAGCCCGCGATGCGGAGGAAGCCGAAATCCGCGACCGCCCGGCCGCGGCCGATCGTGGCCATGCTGCCTTTGTCGCGGTAGCGAAAAGGCCCGGACGGCGGCCGGCCCGCCAGGCGCGCGGCGAGGGCACGCGCCACGTAACGGCCCTGCTGCATGGCGACGGGAGCCACCCCCGGCAGGGGACGGCCCGCTCCGTCCGCGAGCACGGCCATGTCGCCGAGCACGAAGATCTCCGGGTGAGAGGGAAGCGTCAGGTCGGGATTCACCGCGATGCGACCGGCGCGGTCCGTCTTCGCCCCCGTGGCCGACGCGAGTGCGGCCGCGAGCGGAGAGGCCGCCACGCCGGCAGCCCAGAGAATCGTGCGGGCCGCGATCGTCTCCGGGACGCCGGCGCGTGAGACCGTGACCGCGCCCTCCTTCACCTCGGTCACGCTCGTTCCCACCGCGACTTCCACGCCGAGGGTGGCCAGCGCCGCTTGGGCCTTCGCGGAAAGCTGCGGCGGATAGGCCGGCATCACCCGCGGGCCCCCTTCGACGAGGAGGATGCGGGCCTGGGAGGGGTCGATCGCGCGGAACTCGCGGCGCAGCGTGTGACGCGCGATCTCCCCGAGCGCGCCCGCGAGCTCGACCCCGGTGGGCCCCGCCCCGACGATCACGAACGTGAGGAGCGCGCGCCGCTCTGCGGGATCCGTCGCCGTCTCCGCCTGCTCGAACGCGAGCAGGATGCGGCGCCTCATCTCGACGGCGTCCTCGAGCGTCTTCAGCCCCGGGGCCGCGGACTCCCATTCCTCGTGCCCGAAATAGTGGTGACGTACGCCGGCCGCGACGACGAGGATGTCATAGGGAAACTCGCCGTTCGCCGTCAGGACGTGCCGGCCGGCGACGTCGAATCCGGTCACGTCCTCGAGCAGGACGCGCGTGTTCGAGCTCCGCTTGAGGATCGCCCGGAGGGGCGCGGCGATGTTCGCGGGCGAGAGGGCCCCCGTCGCGACCTGGTAGAGAAGCGGCTGGAAAAGATGAAAGTTCCTCCGGTCGAGGACGGTGACCTCGACGGGGAGTCGGCGGAGGCGGCGGGCGGTGTAGAGGCCGCCGAAGCCCCCGCCCACGATCACGACGCGCAGAGGGGCCGCGTTCACTAGAATGGGATTCTAGGTGCTGCGATGAAAGAGCTGTGGTCGCGCGAGGACGAACGGGATCTCGCCGAATTCCTCGAGGCCGTGCGCCGTAACGACCTCGTCGGGGCGCTGTTCTCGATCGAAGGCACGCCTCCCGCCGCGCGCCGCGCGGCGGAAGCGATTCTCGACGCGGCCGCGTCCTCGGTCCGGGAGCGCACGGGCGGGACGCGCTCCTCGTTCCAGAAGGCGCGGCTTCTCTCTCGCGTTCTCTCCGAGGAGCTGGGATTCGCCGGCGACGAGGACGACTACTACGACCCGCGCAACGTCCTGCTCGGCCCGCTCCTCGAGCGTCGCAGGGGGATGCCGATCCTTCTCTCGATCCTCTGGATGGAGGTGGGCCGCCGCGCCGGGATCGCGGTCGCGGGAATCGGCCTTCCGGGTCATTTCATC
Source organism: Thermoanaerobaculia bacterium (assembly GCA_035455045.1). Classification (GTDB taxonomy): domain Bacteria; phylum Acidobacteriota; class Thermoanaerobaculia; order UBA5066; family UBA5066; genus Fen-183. The sequence continues at coordinate 13,750 of DATIFW010000221.1, forward strand.
GTGCGCGTCGGGCCCCCGCCGGGGACTCTCGCCGATCCTTTCGCGGGAGGCGTGCCGCTGACGGTGGACGACTGCCGGCGCAAGGTGAAGTCTCTCGCGGGCGGACGAGTTCCCTGGCGCGCCGAGTATCTCCGGCAGCTGGAGCTCCCGGCTCTGCTCGAGCGCGTCCTGCGCAACCTGTCCGGCTGCCGGGGCCGGACCGGCGACGAGGCAGGCCGTTTTCGCGCCGTGACGTTTCTCTCGGCGCTGCGCCCGGACGAACCGGAGAACCTCCTGTCGCGCGCCGAGCTCGCCGAAGAGCTCGGAGTCCGCGGGCTCGCCCGCGCGGTGTGGGCCGAGATCGTGGAGCGCTTCCCGGAATCGGTCCAGGCCCAGGCCGCGTCCGAGAAGATGGCGGAGGAGGACGAGCCGTCCGTGTTCCATTGAGCGGCCTGCGCCCGGTCGAGGCCGCGATCGCCGCCGCACGCGAGGCCGGAGAGGTCCTTCTCGCTCACTTCGGGCGGCTCGACCCGGCGCGCGTCGAAGAGAAGTCGAAGAACGACGTCGTTTCGATCGCGGACCGGGAGAGCGAGGCGGTCGTCCGGCGCGTCCTTCTCGGCGCGTTTCCGGCCGACCGCTTTCTCGGCGAGGAGACGGGACTCACGGGAGC
>DATIFW010000222.1:0-18822 GCA_035455045.1 Thermoanaerobaculia bacterium
GCCGGTCGACGACGGTCCGCGGCGGACCGCCCGCGAGAGAGACGGCGTAGAGCCGCGTCGCGTACTGCGCCGCGAACCCGGTGGTCGGAGCGGCGGCGTAGGCGATCTCCGTCCCGTCCGGCGCCCACGAGAAGCTGTCGACGTACTGTGGTGGCGGCGTGAGGGCGCGAGCGGGAGCGTCGTCGAGCGGCTGGAGCCAGAGCCGTGTCACCGCCTCGGGCGCGTCCGCGTGGATGACGAAGGAGTTTTCCTTTCGCCGCCGCTGCTCTTCCGGAGAAGCGGGATCGCGCGTCAGGTACGCCAGGCTCTTCCCGTCTGGAGCCCAGTCGTAGCCGTTGACACCCTCCGGCGCCTTCGTCAGCGCGCGCGCTTCACCGCCCGACGCCGCGACCGCATACACCTGGGGCTTGTCTCCCGCGTACCCGAGGAAGGAAACACGCACGCCGTCCGGTGACCATCTGAGCTTCGGGACCGGCACCCGCGGAGCAAAAACGCGGGTTCCCTCCGCGATGCGGCGCGCGGGCCCCCCTCGCGTCGGCACGACGTACAGCGCCGCTTCGTGCGCGTTCTTCTCGAGGGAGGGCGTCGAGACGACATAGGCCACGCGGTCGCCGCCGGGCGAGATCCTGACGTCGACGATCGACCGGAGCTTCATCAGGTGGTCGACGGTCACCTTCTCCGCCTCGCCCGCCGCGGAGAGGAAAACGAGAGCGACGATGACGATCGCTCTCTTCATGAGGGGCCCGTCAACTGACCAGGCTGGGCTTCAGCCACTCGTCGAGAGCCGTGCCCGGGCGGACGATCGTCTCTTCGCGCCGGGGGCCAGTCGACAGGATGCCGACTTTCGCGCCGACGATCTCCTCGAGCGCGGAGACGTACTCGCGGGCGCGTGCGGGCAGGGCGTCCCAGCTCTCGATGCCCGCGATGGACGTCTTCCACCCCGGGAACGTGAGGAGGACCGGTTTCGCGCGCTCGTAGAGGTCGGCGCGCGCGGGCACGGCGGACACGGGCTTTCCGTCGATCGTGTAGCCGGTCGCGATGCGCACCTCGTCGTGATCGTCGAGGACGTCGAGCTTCGTGAGTGCGATGGCGTCCAGCCCCGTGAGGCGCACGGCCGTCCGCGCGACGACCGCGTCGAACCAGCCCACGCGCCGGGGCCGGCCCGTGACGGTGCCGAACTCGTTCCCGCGGGTGCGGATCCGTTCGCCGATCTCGTCGTGGAGCTCGGTCGGGAACGGGCCCGAGCCGACGCGCGTCGTGTACGCCTTCATGACGGCGACGACCGAGCCGAGCGCAGAGGGCGGGAGCCCGAGGCCCGTGCACGCGCCGCCCGGCGCGCAGGAGGAGGACGTGACGAACGGGTAGGTCCCGTGATCCACGTCGAGCATGATTCCCTGCGCGCCTTCGCAGAGGAGCTTCCTTCCCTTCGAGAGCTCGCCGTGGAGGAAGACCGACGTGTCCGTGACGAAGCGTGCGAGCTTCCGGCCGCACTCGATGTAGGTCTCGAGGGTCTCGTCGATCGGAGCGCCCTCGACACCGTAGAAGTGCTTGAGCACGGCGTCGTGATGGGCGACGAGCGGCCGCGCGATCGCGCAGAAGCGATCCGGGTCCACGAGGTCGGCGATGCGAAGACCGGTCCGGTTCGCCTTCGACTCGTACGCCGGACCGATCCCGCGCGAGGTCGTGCCGATGTTCGCGCCGCCGAGCGCTTTCTCGCGCGCCCCGTCGAGGAGCGCGTGCGTGGGCAGGATGACGTGGGCGCGGTCGGAAAGGCGAAGGTTGTCGCCGACCGTGACGCCGGCCGCGCGTAGGGAGTCGATCTCGGAGAGGAGCGCGCGCGGGTCGACGACGAGGCCGTTGCCGATCACGTTCATGACGCCCGCCCGGCAGATGCCCGAAGGGACGAGCCGCAGCGCGAAGTGCCTGTCGCCGAACTTCACGGTATGGCCGGCGTTGTGGCCGCCCTGGTATCGGGCGACGAGGTCGAACGAGGGGGAAATGAGGTCGACGACCTTGCCTTTGCCTTCGTCACCCCACTGGCCGCCGATGACGGCGAGAGCCGAGCCTTTTATGTGTGTCACTTTTGAATTGTACCGGTTTTCCCTCTATCGGCGGCTGCATTCGCAGCCGCCGAACATAGGAAGAATCTCTTGGAAGGGGTGAGTACTGCCGCGGCGAGGGTTACGCCCGGGCGGCGACTCGAGGCCGAAGTCCCATTCACCTTCTAAGAAAAATCATCCTTACCCGGTGCACAATCTTCCCTCGTGCGCCAGACGATCGAGCTCGACGGGGATTCTCTTTCTCTGGAAGATCTCTTTTCCGTCTCCCTCGGGAAAGCTTCCGCGGTTCTCGCGCCGCGCGCAGCGGCGCGCGTGGACGCCGCGCGCGCCGTCATCGACCGTGCGGTCGCCGAGAACCGCGTCGTCTACGGAGTCACGACGGGCTTCGGGAAGTTCTCCGACGTGGTCATTCCGCGAGAAAAGCTCGGGGCGCTCCAGCTCAACCTCGTGCGGAGCCACGCGGCCGGCACGGGCACGCCGCTTTCCGAGCCCGCCGTGCGAGCGGTCATGCTGCTCCGCGCGAACTGCCTCGCGAAGGGCTTCTCCGGCATTCGAAGGCAGACGCTGGAGCTCCTGCTCGCGTGCCTCGCGAAAGGAATCCACCCCGTCATTCCCGAGCACGGCTCGGTCGGCGCCTCGGGAGACCTCGCCCCGCTCGCGCATCTCGCACTGGCGCTCGTCGGCGAAGGCGAGGTTGAATGGCTGGGAAGACGTCTGCCGGCCTCGGAGGCCCTGCGGGAGGCGGGGGTCGCACCCGCCGTCCTCGAGGCGAAAGAGGGGCTCGCCCTCATCAACGGGACGCAGCTCACGACGGCGGTCGGCGCGCTCGCGGTCCACCGGTTTCTGCGCCTCCTCAAGACGGCGGACCTCGTCGCGGCTCTCACGCTGGACTGCCTGAAGGGGACGAACGCCGCATTCGACGCGCGCATCCACGCGGCCCGCCCGCACCCAGGCCAGATCGCCTCGGCGCAGAACCTCAGGGCACTCCTCGCGGATTCGCCTCTGCGCGAGAGTCACCGCGACTGCGGCGTCGTGCAGGACGCGTACGCTCTCCGCTGCATCCCGCAGGTGCACGGCACGGCGCGCGACGCCGCTGCCCACGCGCGGCGCGCGATCGAGATCGAAATGAACGCCGCGACCGACAACCCGATGGTCTTCGCGGAGACGGGCACGCTCGTCTCGGGCGGGAACTTCCACGCCGCGCCGGTGGCGCTCGTGTGCGACCTCCTCACCGCGTCGGCGGCCGACATGGCGTCGCTCTCCGAGCGGAGGGCGGAGCGGCTCGTGAACCCGGCCCTCTCCGGGGACCTGCCCGCGTTTCTCACGCGGGACGGCGGCCTGAACTCGGGCCTCATGATGATTCACGTCACCGCGGCGTCGCTCGTCTCCGAGGCGAAGTCGAACTCCTTCCCGGCGTCCGTGGACTCGATCCCGACCTCGGCCGGGAAGGAAGACCACGTCTCGATGGGCCCGATCGCGGCCCGAAAGCTCGCGAAGAACGTCGACTTCTTCGAGACCGTCCTCGCGATCGAGCTGCTCGCGGCGGCTCAGGCGCTGGACCTCAGGCGCCCGCTCAGGAGCTCGGCGCCGCTCGAGGAGCTGCACCGCCTCCTGCGGGCCCGCGTGCCGTTCTGGGATTCGGATCGCCACGCGGCCCCCGCGATCGAAGGCGGGCGGGCCGTGTTGAGCGGGGATCTGGACGCCCTTCTCGCGCCGCTCGTCTGAGCGGCGCCGGCCCACGCTAACCGACGAGCGCGGAGGCCAGAGCGTCCGGCAGGTCGTCCGTGGGCACGTTCAACTCCGGGAGGGCGAGCGAGGGAAGCGCGGCGAGGGCCTTCGAAAGCCTGAGTCCGCTCGCCGGGCGGGAGCTCACGCGGTTCAGGATGAGGCCGGGCGCCGCGCCGCGCCGGGCAAGGCCCTCGGCGAGCTCCGCAGAGGTCGCGAGAGCGGAAAAGTCCATCGTCGTCGCGACGAGGAACCGCCCGTCCGACAGGAGCTTCGCCGCCTCCCGGCTCCTCTCCTTGAAGCCGTCGTAGAGGCCGTCGAAGGCGCGAAAGAAGTCCGCGAGGTCCGCGAGGAAGCCGAGCCCGAGAACTCGGTCTGCGGCGCGGAGCAGGGCTGCGCCGCCCCGCGACGCTTCGGAGAGCGCGCGCCCGAAGAAGCCGTCGCGCCGCAGGAAGAACCGCAGGGCGTCGTTCTCGAGGAGCGTGACCATGCGCTCGGGCGCCGACAGAAAATCGAGACCGCGCGCCGCGGGCGGCGTGTCGAGGACGAGGAGGTCGACGTCGGGATCGGCCGCGTGCTCGTGGAGCGCCTCGACCCCCATGTACTCCAGAACGCCGGGCAGCGAATCGACGAGCCCCGAGTAGAGGCGGTTCTGATGGATCCGCTCGAAGGTCTCGCGGTTCGCGGTGCGTCGGAGCAGGCGCTCGAACGTGGCTTTCGGGTCGATCTGAAGCGCGAGGAGACGCCCCCCTTTCGGGATGCCGGGGGCACTCACCTCGGAAGGACGGCTGGAGCGGGCGTCCCGGGCCGAGAGGCCGAGGGCCTGGGCCAGGCGCCGCGCGGGGTCGACGGTGAGGACGAGGGCGCTCCGCCCGCGGCGCGCAGCCGCGAGGCCGAGGGCGGCTGCGAGCGTCGTCTTTCCGACGCCTCCGGGCCCGGTCAGGACAATCAGCTTCTCGCCGTCGAGCGCGGGGCGGAGATCGAGGGGAGGAGAACCCGGGAGAAAGAAGGAGGAAGGAGAGGAATCTCTGCTTTCCCGAGCGGAGGCGCGGGCGGTGCGCTTCGGGCGGCCTTCCCGCGAGGGCGCGGCCGAGTTTTCTTCGAAGGTGGTGAGGAAGAGCGAGAAAAACCGTGATGCCGACGCGGTGACCTCGCCGTCCTGCTCGCTGGGTGCGGTGCGCTCGGGACCATTCGAAGAAGTCTTCCGGGCCTCTTCGAACGCTTCCACCTCGATCTCCGGAATCTCGATCAGCGGGATCGTCGTGTCCCTCTTGAGCAGAGTTTCTTCTCTTTCTCCTCTTCCGACCCGGTTCAGGACGACGAGCGCGGTCGTGAGGCCCGCCTTCTCGAGGGCGCCGGCGATCAGTTCCTCGGTCTCCTTCGCCGCGAAGTCCTCCGGCTCGGACACGACGACGAGCGCGGTGTCCTTCGCGTCGGAGATGAGCGCGTCGAGCCACTCCGCGAGCTTCCGGACGGGTCCGGCAGGAACCGTGGCGAGGAGCGTGCGGGGGAGCGCGACGAGAGAGAGGGTGTGGCCGGTCGCGGGGGCGTCCAGGACGATGAGGTCGACCTTCGGCTCGCCTTTCGCCGCCTTCTTTCGTTTGAAGATCTCGCGGATCTTCCCCAGCAGGAGGAGATCGGGGAGGCCCGGGGTGGCCCGCGTGAAGAACCGGAAGGCCGGGATCGCAAGAAGCCTGGCGCCGATCATCTTGACCGGCGACACGGAGTCCACGAAGTCGGCGAGGAGCGCGTCGAAGTCCGCGGTGAGTCCGTGGAGGCGCGGGGCCAGCTCCACCTCGCGGTAGCCGGCGTCCCGCTTTTCGAAGAGGGTTGCCGCGTCGCCGCGGCCGTCCGTCGAGACCAGAAGCACCGTGCGTCCGGCGTCCGCCGCGAGCTTCGCGAGGGTGGCCGCGGCCGTCGTCTTTCCGACGCCGCCCTTGCCGGAGACCACGAGAAGGCGCCGGGAGAACAGGCTTTCGAGATCGGGGGATCGCACGCGGGAGAAGCCTATGCGAGAAGGTGCGTGAGACCTTCCGCCTTCAGGATCGCCACCCATTTCTTGTGGAAGGGCGCGACGATCGGAAGGAGGTCGAGCACCTTCGCGAGATCTCCCGTCTCGAGGACGATGATCTTGCGCGCGATCGCGAGCGGAATGTTCTCCTTGCCCTGAAAGTACCGGTTCGCGACGTCCGAGGTCATCGTCATGCTGACGACGGGCTCCCACGTGCGCTTCGCGTCACCCCAGACCCAAGACAGATGCCGGCCCTTCTTCGCGAGCTTCCGATCTGTATGGGTCACGTTCAGGACGAGGCGCGCGTCCGAAAAGACGAAGCGCTGCGGCGTCTTCGTCGCCGCGAGCTTCGGGCCGATTTCGGGATCGGAAGCGAGAGCCAGGAAGAGGCGGTCGAAGACTTTCTGGAACTCGTCCTCCCCGCGAAATGGCCTCATAATCGAGGACTCTAGCAGGAGGCGACGGCCGACTGAGCCTCCGTGAAAGGGATCGCATGTCCGACTCACTCTTCGACCAGCTCAAGGCGCGCGGCGAGGGTTTCCTCACCGAGATCTCGAACAACCTGATGGCGAACCCTGCCTTCATCGAGGTCCTGAAAAAAGGCATCGCCGTCAAGGAAGAGGTCGACAAGCGCGTGCTCGAGGCCCTGAAGGCCATGAGCGTGGCGACTCGCAAGGACCTGGCGAAAATGGAGAAGCGCCTCGAGGAGCTTCAAGCCGAGCTCGATTCGCTGAAGGCGAAAGCGACGCCGAAGCCGCGGGCCCGCAAGGCCTCCGGGCGGAAGGGATAGGTCCCGCCGTGGCGGAGAAGGCCGACGCAAAGGCCGCTCGGCCTCGCCGGAACGCGTCCGGCGGGCGCGTGGTCCGCTTCCCGAAGGTCCCAGAGGCCGGAGCGAAACGGCTGAAGGTCGTCGTCACCGGCGGCAGCGGGTTCTTCGGCGAGCGCCTCGTGCGCGCGCTGCTCAATCGCCCGGACCGCGAGGTCGTGGTGTTCGACCTCGTGCCCCCGGCGGAAATGCCCGAGGTGAGGCACCGCTTTCTGGACCTGAATCTGCCCTTCGCCGACGGGACGCTCTTCAAGCTTCTGAAGGAAGAGAGGCCGGACGCCATCGTCCATCTCGCTCAGCTCCGCAGCCCCTCGCTCCAGACCACCTACGCGCACGAGCTGAACGCCATCGGCGCGCTGCACGTCTTCGCGGCCGCGGGAGAAGCGAAGGTCTCGCGCATCCTGCTGGGCTCGACCTCCCTCGTGTACGGCGCTCGGGGCGACAACCCGAACTTCCTGTCGGAAGAGCATCCGCTGAGACCCGATCCGGAAGACCGTTTCGTGGGTGACTTCGTGGAGGCCGAGAGCCACGCCCGCACCCACGTGCGCCGACACCCGGAGTCACGCGTTTCGATCCTGAGGTTCGTTCCGCTGCTTTCTGCCGAGGTGCGGGACTACCGGGCCCGGCTGTTCGCGGCCCCGTTCTCGTGGCAGCTCCTCGGATACGACCCGCTCGTGCAGGCGCTGCATCCGGACGACGCCGTGGACGCGCTCGTGAGGGCGCTCGACCGGCCGGAGGCACAGGGCGTCTTCAACATCGGGCCCGACGGCGTCGTGCCCCTCTCCACGGTGCGCCTGCTCTTCGGGTCGCTGGGAATTCCCGTCCCGCATCCGGTCGGCTACGCGCTCTACGAAGCCGCCTGGCTCGCCGGCGTGGGCCTGATGCCGGGCGTTCACGCGCACTATCTGCGCTATTCCTGCGTCGTGGACGGCGAGAAAGCCCGGCGTCTGCTGGGGTTCTCGGCGAAGCACTCGACGCTCGAGGTCGTTCTCGAGACGGCGCGCGCGCGTTTCGGGTCAGGACGGCTCGTGGACTTCGACGCCGTCGCGGACGCGGCCATCGCGGCTCGTTATGCCTACGAGCAGCGCGTTCGTCCCCGGCCGCGCGTCCGCGCGCAGGGGGCGGCATCGTGAGCGCGCGCCGCCACCTTTCCCCGCTCCCCGCCCCGGTCCTCAAGGAGCCCGCACACGACGCCGGCGCGGCTCCGTCGCTTCTCCCGGAGAATCCGGACGATCTCCAGCACGTGCTCCTGGGGGAGGCCGCGCGCTTCCTCGACGCGCACCCGGAATTCAAGTCGCCCCGTGCGCTCGTGGACGCGTGGAACCTCTTCCGCAACCGGTCGCGCACGTTCCTTCTCGACGACTTCGGATACGACGAGGTCGCCGCGCGCCCGTGGGCCGAGCTCTTCGACTTCCTCTACACCGTGTGGTGGCGCGTGACGCTGAGCGGCGTCGAGAACGTGCCGAACACGGGCCGCGCGCTCCTCGTTTCGAATCACTCCGGAGTGCTTCCGTGGGACGGCGCGATGCTCAAGCGCGGCATCGCCCGCGAGCATCCCGCGCACCGCACGGCGCGCATGCTCGTTCTCGACATGTTCACGACGCTGCCGTTCCTGCAGCCGTGGCTGCGCCACATGGGCGAGGTGCGCGCGTGTCCCGAGAACGGCACGCGGCTGCTGGAGCGCGACGAGCTCGTCGGGGTTTTCCCCGAGGGCGTCAAGGGAGTCGGCAAGCTCTTCCGCGACCGGTACCGCCTCGCGCGGTTCGGCCGCGGCGGCTTCGTGCGTCTCGCGCTGCAGACCGGCGCCCCCATCATTCCGGTCGCGGTCGTGGGCGCCGAGGAGATCCATCCGAATCTCACACGCCTGGATTTCATCGGCAAGCCGCTCGGCCTGCCGTACTTCCCGCTCACGCCCACGTTCCCGCTGCTCGGGCCGATCGGCTTCCTGCCGCTGCCGACGAAGTGGTGGATCGACATCGGCAGGCCCATCGCCTTCGACCACGGGCCGGAGATCGCGGACCGCCCGATGATCGTGAACGAGCTCGCCGATCAGGTCCGTTCGACGCTCCAGACGATGATCGACTCGCGCCTCGCGCGCCGCGGAAACGTGTTCACGGGAGATTGAGGCCGAATTCTTCCCGTTTATCGAGCCAGCGTTCCGTCTGAAGCGGCCGTCGGTCCTCGTGGTCGAGACGGGCGGGGCGCGACGTCTTCCTCAGGACCTCGTGCGCATTCCAGCGGCGAGCGTCCAGCGCTCGAGATCGGCTTCGAGCTCCGCGAGGGAAGCCGTGAGCCGCGTCGCGGTGCACCCGCTCTTCCGGTCCGCGTGGAGCTTCACGCGTGAGAGGTCGCGCGCGCAGGCAGGGCGCAGGACGAGGCCGTGCTTGGCGAAGACGCGCTGGAACCTCTTGAAGTCGGAATCGAGGGCGGCCATGGTCGAGCGGTACGCGTACTCGGCGATGCGCGCGCGCCCCGACGTGCGCATGATGTTGGTCATGTAGCGGGGCAGGTCCTCGGGCTTCGGCTCGAAGACGAGGACGTCGGCGTGTGGGGCCTCGCGCCGGTAGCGCGTGAGGCCGTACCGCAGGCGCGAATGGAGCGTGACGCGGAAGACCTGGTCGAGGATCGTCGGGAGGCCCCGGCTGCGGAGAGGGCCCGCCTCGTCGGTGCCGAGCCGCTTCACGGCGCCCTCGGGATGCGAGAGACGAACGGGGACGAGCGGATTCACGCAGATCGTGAGCCCGCAACGCTCGCGGAGCGCGAGCGAGATGTGGGCCGTCTTGCGCACGCCGCCGTCGATGTAGTCCGTGCCGCCGATCCGGACGGGGCGGTAGAGGCCCGGAATCGCGCACGAAGCCGCGACCGCCTTCGAGATCGGCACGTCCTCGAAGCCCGGGGCGCCGAACTTCGTCGCCTCGCCCGAGTCGAGGTCCACGGCGACGAGGCGGAGCGTCTTGCGCAGGCGGCGGAAGTCGTTCGTGCGGCCTCCCTGAGTCAACCACTTCTGCATCCAGGCCTCGAGCCCCTGGTTGTGGAACACCCCCGACGGCAGGAGCTGCCCGAGGGACTGCACGAGGTCCGTGAGCGTCGTCTCGTGCCGGTTCTTGTAGAAATCCCAGGCGGCGTCGAGGACCGTGAACGGGGCCGTGGCGAGGCGCGTCGCGATCTCGCCGAGGTTCAGGCCGAAAAGCGCGAGGTCGTCGATGTCGGTGCGAGCGCCGGCCGAGCGCGTCACGTTCCGGAAGAGCACGCCCGGCGTAACCCCGTTCGCGAGGAGCGCCGCGATGTAGGCGCCCGCCGAAACGCCGACGAAGACGTCGGAATCGGTGATCGAGACGTTCTCGAGCCGGTCCTCGAGCGCGGCGAGGGCGCCGATCTCGTAAATCGCACCGGTGACGCCTCCGCCGGCGCACACGATTCCGAGGCGCTTGCGGATGGGCGACGGAAACGGCCGGAACGTCTGCTCGGAGGGATCTCTCCCGAGCGTCTCGGTCCCGGGCTGTCGTCGGCGGCCGATCATTTCGTTTTTCGTGATGAAAAAGCGCCGCCTTATCGGGCGGCGCCTCGAAGTCTATCCGATTCCGTCTCCGTTTACCGGGCGCGTCGCGTGGCGCGTACCGGCTTGCGGCTCTTGAGCGCGTCGATCTTCCTGCCGAGGCCGTCGACCTTGGCCGAGAGCGAACGGAGCTCCTTGCGCGTGGGGACGTTCAGGCGGTGGAGGCCCTTCTCGACCGCCGTCCCGAGCGTTTCGGTCACGTTCTTCGCGACGTCCTCGGCGCGGCGTGCCGCCTCGGCGCCGGCCTTCTGGACGCGCTCTTGAACGTCGTCGCCGACTTTACCGGCGTTCTTGCGAAGCATCTGGCCGAAGTCCCGCCCCGACTCCATCACGTCCTCCACGAACGCGCGGGGATCCTTCGCGAGCGACTCGCCGGTCTTCTTGAGATCGCGCGCTGCGACCTTGACCTTCTTCTCGGTCTGGGTCGCGACGTTCTTCGCCTTCACGCTGAGCGTGTCGAAGCTGTGGCCCGCCGTCTTCAGGACCTTCTCGACCGGCGCGGGGACGTGGAAGGGGACCTTTGGAGAGGTCTTGCGCGAGGTGGTTTTCATACGGTTCTCCTTTTCCTGTTCTTATGCCGGGTGTTTCCCGGGTGGTTGCGGGTTGACGCCGCGGTGCGGCGCGGGAGCGGCTCTGGCGGGGACTTCGCTGGAAAGGCCCTCTTCGCGAGGGACTCGAGCTGGGCAAGGCGCATCTTGAGATCCCCGATCTCCTTCACGAGGCCGGGTTGGGTGCCCGGGGACAGCCGGCTCGCGATGTCGCGGACGCTGCCGAGGACGTCGGAGAGACTCTCCCGGAAGACGAGGCCGACGTCATCGCGCAGGCGGGTCCCCTCCTCCCAGGTGAGGCGGCCCTTCTCGACGAGCCCCCCGACGATCTTCTCGACGTCCTGGCGGGCGCCCTCGAGCCGGCGGGTGAGCGGGGCCAGGGTCCGGCCGAGACGCTCGGGGCGCGAGGCCCGGCGGAGCTTCGCGGCCACGCGGCTGCCGCCGACGCGCTCGACGGCCTCCGCGACGGTTTCCGCGGCTTCGCTTCCCGCGCGCAGCAGGCGGGTGAGGGTGTCGGTCGAGGCGACGACGGGCGCATGAGAGGACACGAGGGCCCGGGAGAGGATCTTCGCCGTGATGTCCTCGCCCGTGTCGGCGGCGACGACTTCCACCCGATCGCCCTGGGAAACCGCCCGGGCAAGGTCGCCGAGGGTCACGAATCGGCGCTCGCGGGCTTCGTAGAGCTTCCGGTTGCGGTATCGGACGATTCGGCGAGGGTCGCTCATGCGGGCAATATAACGCGCTGCGTAATCCCTGTCAAGGGCAATCTTGACGCGTTGCGTCAGACCCGCCCCCGGCTAACATGAAGGGATGCAACGGACTCCGGTTCCCGCCGCGTTCTCGCCGCCTGCGCTTCCGAGGGGGACGGCGCTCACGTGCCGTTCGTGGCTCACGGAGGCTCCTTACCGGATGCTCCTGAACAACCTCGATTCCGAGGTCGCCGAGCGCCGAGAGGACCTGGTCGTCTACGGCGGATCGGGAAAGGCCGCCCGGAATCCCGCGTGCCTCGCGGCGATTCTCGAGGAGCTGCGCCGGCTCGGAGACGACGAAACGCTCCTCGTGCAGTCGGGAAAGCCGGTGGGAGTGTTCCGGACCCACGCGGACGCCCCGCGCGTTCTCATCGCGAATTCCAATCTCGTCCCGCACTGGGCGACGTGGGACGAGTTTCGGCGCCTCGAGGCGCTCGGCCTGACGATGTACGGTCAGATGACGGCGGGTTCGTGGATCTACATCGGCACGCAGGGGATCCTGCAGGGGACGTACGAGACGTTCGCCGAGGCCGCGCGCCGCGACCTCTCGAGGCCGGACGGGTCCCTCGCGGGACGCCTCGTCGTGACGGCCGGCCTCGGGGGAATGGGCGGAGCGCAGCCGTTGGCCGCGACGATGTGCGGCGGGACGGCGCTCGTCGCGGAGGTGGACGGGGCACGCATCGACAAGCGCCTCGCGACGCGCTACGTCGACGAGCGCATCGACGATCTCGACGGGGGAATAGACCTTGCGCTCGGGGCGCGGGACCGCGGGGAAGCCCGTTCCATCGGCGTGCGCGCGAACGCGGTGGATCTCGTCGAACGACTCCTTGCGCGCGGCCTCGTGCCGGATCTCCTCACCGACCAGACGTCCGCGCACGACGAGCTGAACGGCTACGTTCCGCACGGCCTTCCGTACGAGGACGCGCTCCGCCTTCGATCGAAGGACCCCGAGGCCTACCGCCGCCGCGCGATCGCCTCGATGGGTGCTCACGTGAGGGCGATGCTCGCCCTCAAGGCCCGCGGCGCCGTGACGTTCGACTACGGCAACAACCTCCGGGCCGGAGCGGTGAAGGCCGGCGTCGCGAACGCGTTCGACATCGCCGGCTTCGTTCCGCTCTACATCCGCCCCCTGTTCTGCGAGGGCAAAGGTCCGTTCCGGTGGGCGGCGCTGTCGGGCGATCCCGGCGACATCGCCGAGACCGATCGAGAGATCCTGCGGTTGTTCCCGGCGAACGCCGCGCTGAAGCGCTGGATCACGCTCGCGGGCGAGCGCGTCGCGTTTCAGGGGCTGCCGGCGAGGATCTGCTGGCTCGGGTACGGGGAGCGTGCGCAGGCGGGCCTCGCGTTCAACGAGCTCGTCCGCGCGCGCCGCGTGAAGGCTCCGATCGCCATCGGTCGCGACCACCTCGACTGTGGCTCCGTCGCCTCCCCGAACCGCGAGACCGAAGCCATGAGGGACGGCAGCGACGCGATCGCCGACTGGCCCGTCCTGAATGCGCTCCTGAACACGGCTTCGGGCGCGACGTGGGTTTCGTTCCACCACGGCGGCGGCGTCGGGATCGGCTACTCCCTTCACGCCGGGATGGTCGTCGTCGCGGACGGGACCGAGAAGGCCGCGGCACGCCTCGCGCGCGTTCTCACGACGGATCCCGGGATGGGCATCGTGCGTCACGCGGACGCCGGATATCCGGAGGCTCTCGCGTGCGCCGCGCGTCACGGGATCCGGATCCCGATGGCGCGTTGACGGCCTTGACGCCGCGCGCGCGCCGCATCGCCGTTCTCGGCCTGTTCGCCGCGGCGCTCGTCGCGCTCGCTCTTTCGCTCGCGGCGCGTCTCGTGCCGGCCGGCGCCCCTGCCCGGGAGGCGCGGGCCGCGCACTTCCTCGGCGCGGCGGCGGAAGCTCTCGAACGCGACGGCGAGACGCTGCGTCGAACGGCGGAACGAATTCACGCCGGGCGCGAATTCGCGGCGATCGCGGACGGCGGCGGCGCGGAAGTCCGCCCGGCGAAGCTCTTCTCGATCCTGGGGGAGTCGCTCCCGAAGGGAGCGGGCTGGGGCGCGGTGTTCTTCGACCGCACGAGCCGCCCCGTCGCGTGGGCAGGCGAGGCCGCGGGACTCGAGGCCGAGCGCGGCCCGGCGACGTCCGGGTTCGTCACGTCGTTTCACGTCACGCGCGTCTTCCTCGGCTGGGTGGAGCCCCGGGGCGAGCGGGGGGCGCGCGGCACGCTCGTCGTCACCCGGCGCTATCCGACGGGAATCCTGCGGCCGGACCTCATCGAGTTCCTCGACCTCGCGGACGGCCCCACGCACCTCAGGCTGCGGGTTTCGGCGTCGGAAAGGCGCGACCGACTGCTCGCGCTCGCCATCGAGACGTCCGACCCGGGATTCGCCGAAGAGGAAGTGCAGCGCGCGAGCACCCTCAGGCCCGCCCTCGTCCTGGCGGCGCTCGCGGTCGGTCTCGGGCTCGTGGCCGGGAGCCCCGCCGCCGGTGCCGTCGGCGCCCGGTTCGCGCTCCTTCTGGGAACTCCGCGCGGCGCCTCGGGCGTGTTCGCCGCCGGATGGGATCCGGCTCCGCTGCTCGGACTCTTCGGGACGCCGGCGGATGCATTCCTCACCGGCCTCGCGGCGCTGGTCGTCGCGCGGGCGCTGACGGCAAGAGTGACCCGTCGGGGTCGTGAGCCGCACCCTGCGGGCGTCCTTCTCGCGATTCCCCTCGCGCTCGCGCCGGGGCTCCTCGGGCATGCGGCAGCCCTCGTCGCGCCGGGTCTCTTCGATACCATGAGCCTCTTTCCGGCCGGCCTGCCGGACTTCCTCGCGCAGACCGGCCTTCTCGCGCTCGCAGCGGCCGCGCTCGCATGCGCGTCTCTTCTTCCGAAGCCCGGCGGGGCGAAGCGAAGCGCGCGCGCAGCGGCCGTTCTGGGATTGGGCGCTCTCGTTTTCGCCCTCGCCTCTGCCGGGTCGCCGCTTCACGTTCCGTTTCTCGCGTTCGCGTCGGTCGCGTTCACGTTCGCACTCGCTCGGCGGGCCCGCCCGTCGCCCGAGACCGATCTTCTGTCTCGGGCCGCGACTGCCCTGTTCGTCGTCGCGGCGGCGACGCTCCTCTTCGCGGCGGGGCTCGCGGACGGGCGCCTGCGGCACGCGGACGCGGCGATCCACAGAGCCGAGGTCCTTGCTCGAGGAGACGGGGCCGCCGTGAGGGCCGAGGAGGTGCGGCGCTGGGAGCGCCGCGTGGCTTCGGCCTCGCTGGAGCCCTGGCTGCCGGCGGGGGAGCGCACGCAGCGTGACGACCTCGCCCGGGCTCTCTGGGCACGGGGGGCCGACGAGAGCTTTCCCGAGCTCGGTGACACGCTCACGATCCGGAGCCCGCTCGGCGCGACGGTGTCGTCGTTCGGCGTGATCCGACCCGGGCGTCGCGCCGCGGATCTGGTCTCGCCGGCCGCCATTCCCGCGGCATTCCCGGCGGAGTTCCGGCACGTGCCCTGGCCGCGCGAGCCCGACCGGGATCCGCTCCTGTCGGCCGTCGCCTCCCGGGACGTGCCGGACCGCGTGGCCGTCGAGCGGCTGGAATGGGACGCCGCCGGCCGGGCGACGGGATCGCGCGGGGAGGGCATCGAGATGCCCGACAAGATCCTGAACCGCGCCCGCCGATCGGGGGAAGCCGTGGAGACCGTCCCCACTCCGGACGGGTTGCGCCGCGTACACGTCCAGTCCGTCGCCTCGGGCTTCACGGGGTTCGCGGCACCGGCCGAGCCGCCCCTCGCGGTGGCGGGGGCCGCCGTGGCGGCGGGAGAGGCGGGGCTCGTCATCCTGGTTCCGCTCCTTTTCGTCGACTCGCCGGGCCGGGGTCTCGCGCTCCGCTTCCCGCGGCGCTTCTTTGCGACGTTCCGGGCCCGTCTGGTCGCGCTCGTCCTCGTCTTCGGCGCTCTCCCGCTCGCCCTGAGCGTCGTGTTCGTGAGGATCGCGCTCGAGGGTCACGCTTCGGGAGAGACGGCGCGGCGCTCTCGGGACGTGGTTTCCGAGGGAAGGCGGCTTCTGGAGGGAGACGAGACGGGCGGAATCCTCTCGCCGGAAGGTGCGCTGAATCGCGCAGCCGCAGTCATCGGCTGGGACCTTCTCCGCTATCGAGACGGCACGCTCGTCGCCGCCTCGCGCGCGCTGCCCGTGGCGGCGGAGGTGGCGCGCGAGAGACTCGCCTCCCCGATCGCGCAGGAGCTCGCGGAAGGGCGGCCCTCGGCGTTCGCCTCGCGCGGCGCGCTGGCCGGCGGAGCGCCGCGCGTCGTGGAGGCGGCGGAGGCCGTGTCGGCGGACGGGCGCGAGGCGCTCGCCGTCGTCGTGGCCGAGGACGAGGCCGTGCGCTCCGCGGCGGACGCGCTGTTGCTGCTGTCCGTGGCGGTCGCGCTCGCGGCCGTGGGTCTCGGGGGCCGGGCGGCTCTCACGCTGGGGGAGCCGCTGGAGGAGCTCATCGCGGCCACGGCGAACGTCGGCGAGGGACGGCCTCTTCCGCCGCTCGTCCGGCCGGCGAACGTGGATCTCGCGCGCCTGGTCGACGCGTTCACCGAGATGTCGGCACGCGTCGAGGAACGCACGGAGTCTCTGGCCGAAGAGCGCGCCTCCGCCGTGGGTCTTCTCGAGAATCTCACCGCGGCCGTTCTGCTGTTCCGACGCGGAGACGGAACCGTCCTCCTCGCGAATCCGGCGGCGGATCGCCTGCTGCCTGGAGGCACGCTGTCCGAGCGGCTGGCCGGCATCCGGTGGGCGCCGCTCCGTTCCGCGCTCAAGGAGGCAGCCGTGCGGCCGTCGCCGTACGAAATCCGCGTGACGATTCCGGGTCCCCAGGGTGAGCGTTTCTTTCGCGTGGCGATCGTCACGCTCCCGGGAGAAGAGCGCGCGCCCCGCGTGATCCTGCTCCTCGAGGACCTCACCGACTTCCTCCGGGCCGACAGGCTCGCGGCATGGGTCGACGCCGCCCGCTCGATCGCGCACGACATCAAGAACCCGCTCACGCCGATCCGGCTCGCGGCCGAGCGCCTCCGGCGTTTTGAGGGCAGGCGCGAAACGCAACCGCCCGGTGCGATCGGAGAGGTCGCGGCGGGAATCCTCCGGCAGGTCGGAATCCTCACGGACCGGATCGGGCGGCTGGGGCGGTTCGGCGATCCCGCCGTGGTGGAAAGGCGCGTACTCGATCGTGCGGCCGTCGCGCGGCTCCTCGACGAGGTCGCCGCCGACTTCAAGACGCACGAAACGCTCGCGATCGAGACCGAGACGGACCCGGACCTGCATCCGTTCGCGGCGGACCCCTTCCTCGTCCGCGACGCCCTGACGAACTTCGTCGTGAACGCGGTCGAGGCGATCGGCGCCGCACCGGGCCACGTTCGGCTCTCGGCCCGGAACGCGGTGCTCGCCGCCGGCGAGGCTGCCGTGCGCTTCGCATGTGCCGACGACGGCCCGGGGGTGCCCGAAGACGTCGCGGGGCGGCTCTTCGAGCCCACGTTCTCGACGAAATCGCGCGGCTCCGGGATGGGCCTCGCCGCCGTGCGGCGGGCGGCGGAACATCACGCGGGAACGGTGTTCGCGCACCCGCGCACCGGCGGCGGGCTCGTCGTGGGCTTCACGCTTCCCGCGCTATCATCCCCGTCGTGACTCACCCGGCTTCTTGCCGGCGCGGCGCGGTCGCCGCGGGCCGTACGGCTGCCCGGTCTCTCGCTGGAATCCTCGTCGCCTCGATCCTCCTCGCGCCCGCCTCGTGCCGGAAGGGCCGACCCGAGGGGGGACCGGACGCGCCGGCGGCCGTCCCGCGCGGCGACGGCATTTTTCTCGCGGAGGCCCCGGCGTTCGTGCCGGAGGACGTCGACGCCGAGCTCGGGCCGATGCAGATCGCGCGCCTCTACGTTCCCGCCGCGACGCTCTCCCGAGGGGGCGCCGTCAAGCCCTTGCCGCCCCCTCCCTCGCCGCTCAAGCGGCCTCTCGTGCTGACCGTTCTCGGGGCCGAGGGTGCGGCCGCAAGCGTCGCCGGTCGCGGGGAGGCGATGGGCGTGGAGTGGGCGCGCTCGCTCGCTCCGATCCTCGGGGACGCCAGGAGCTGGGGTCGCGTGGAAGGCGTTCATTTTCACCTCTGGCCGTCGCCCGAGCTCGCGAAGGACCTCGGCGCGGCACTCGCTGCGGCCCGCAAGGGTCTCGGCGTCCCGGTCTCCGTCACCGTTCCGCCTTCGGCGCAGCCGGAGAAGTGGAAGCCCCTCGCCGGTGCGGCCAGCGAGGCTCTCGTCCTGGCGTTCGGACAGCGTCCGGAGCTCGGAGGCCAGCTCGTGAGCGACTGGTCCGAGGAGAACGCCCGGGCGTTTCCGCTTCCGTTCCGGCTGCTCGTGGTATTCGGCGGGTACGGCCGCGCGGGGGACGGGACGACCTTCGCCGGGCGCATCCTGCCGGACGGAATGATCGACGACTTTTCCAAGGATCACTCCCTCGACTTCGACTTCGGACAGGTCTTCTCCTCGGAGCCCGGCACCGTCTGCATCTTCAAGCCGAAGGCGGGGACGAGGGGCTCGTCCCTCGCGGGAGACGGGGGCTACGCGCGCTTCCACTCCCTGACGATCGCCGAGGGGGTGCGATTCCTGGCAAGCGCCGGGCGATGGTCCGTCCCCAACCTCCGGGGGCGGGTCTTCCTCGTGGAAGGCGTGCCGAAAGACGGCCACCTCGTGGGCTACCCGGCCGTGCGGGCTCTCTTGACCGGCAAGCCGCTCGAAGCCCGGCTCGAGGTCGAGGCGGTTCCGGGCGAGTCGGGGCACGGCAGCACCGAATTCGCCGTTCACGCGACGAACGCAGGCCCGACGCCGACGGACCTCTCGCATTACAACAACTGGATTCAGATCAGGGTCGAGGGCGGGACCGTGGCGCTCGTGAAGCCGGGGGATTTCGACCGGTACGAGCAGCTCACGTCCGAGGCCGACGGGTACAAGCCGACGAGCTCGAGCCGGGCGGTCGTCGCCCGGCTCTTCGAGAACATCTTCGCGCCCGGCGAAGGGAACCTGTCAGGTGCGATCCGCGTGGCGGGAGCACATCCGCGCGTTTTCCTGAGCTGGCACCTCACGCTGCCTGACGGGAAGGCGACGAGCGGGCCGGAGATCGAGGCGGCCGTGACGCCGCCCCCTGCGGCTGCGCCCGCACCGAAGAAGCGGGGACGCCGCAGATAGTTCTCTTCGAAGAATTCTTCTACCATCTGCGGCTGCATTCGCAGCCGCCGCAGAGGGAATCTGGGGTCGGCTTCCGGCTGTCAAAGGCCTTCGGCCGCGGACCGGCGCGCGCAGCGCGCCCTTGACAGCCGAAGGCCGACGGACACATTCGTTCTTCGGG
>DATIFW010000223.1:0-17320 GCA_035455045.1 Thermoanaerobaculia bacterium
CATGGGAATCGCTCACTTTCCCCGGAGCTCTTCGGCCCCGGAAATGGTCACGTCGAAAACTTATTGCAAAGACATTAGGGGCTCATTAAAGCCGGCTCGTGCAGATGCATCATTGGGGTTGTGCCCAAGATGCATGTCCCGGTTTGTCGGCCGCGTTGGAGCGATCGGAGGAAGATCAGACGGGTGGCGGGCCGAACGTCTCCGATGCACGAGGCAACTCCACGCGCATCTCCGTGCCTCCCTCAGTGCCCCGAACGGCCCGAATCGTCCCTTCGTGTGCTTCGACGATCCACGCCGCGATGGAGAGACCCAGGCCGAAGCCGCCGGCAGGGCCTTGCTCCCGCGCCCAATCGGCGCGATAGAAGCGCTCGAAGATGTGCTCCAGATCCGCTTCGGGGATTCCCGGTCCGCTATCGATGACGCTTAGTCGCACAATCGTGTCCTTCTCCATGACGACGACTCGAACCTCAGGGACGCGGTCCAGCTGCGGGGCCGCGGCCGTGAACTTCAAGCCGTTCTCCACGAGGTTGAACACGAGCTGGCGGAGCCACCGCTCATCCCCCTGGACCGCCGCGGCACCATCCGCCTGGGCGGTGAGGTGGACACCGGCGGCAGATGCCTGTTCACCGAGCGAGTCGACGATATCGCGGGCGAGAACATCGAGTCTGACTGGCTCGCGGTCCAGGCTCAAGCGACCCGCGTCGGCACGCGCGAGAACGAGCAGATCCTCGACGATGCGTCGCAATCGCTCGACTTCCTCGCCGACGCTCCGGAGCGCGATCTGGTACTCGCCGGTGTTGCGCGGTTGACCGAGGGCCACCTCGACCGTTCCCTTGAGGGTGGCGAGGGGGCTGCGCAGCTCGTGGGAGGCATCGGCCGTGAAACGCCTCATGCCTTCGAACGAGGCTTCGAGCCGCCCGATCATCTGGTTGAACGTCTCGACGAGCCGCCCGATCTCGTCGTGCACCGGCGGGGTCGGAAGCCTCCGGCTGAGCTGGCTGGCCTCGATCTCACGGGCGAGTCGCGTGACCTCGTCCACGGGCGCGAGGCCCCTTCCGGCCAGCCAGTAGCCGCCGAGAGACGACGCGGCGATGGCGAGCGGGGCGAGGATCAGGAGCGCAAGCCGTAGGTGCGCGAGCGGAAGCCGCACGTCGCCGAGGCTTTCCATGACGCGGATAAGCCCCTGGCGGCCCGCGTGTGAGCGGTACGGTTGCGTGTAAACGCGGACGAAGCCCTTCGCGCTCTCGTACGTCTTGAACCCGGCCGGATCGTTGAGGAAGCGGGGCGTGGCCACGAGATCTTGCAGGTAGGGCCGCGACTCCAGGTCGGGAGACCGGTAGAAGCTGCGGGTATCGCCAGCCACCGCGTGGAAGAGGACGAGCTTCGAATTCTGGTTGAGCTGACTCACCTGCTCCGGCGTCAGGTGCTCGCAGTCTTCGTGCTGCGAGAGCACGGCCTCGACTCCCTGAGCCGTGTCGACGAGCTCGGCGTCGTGGTGGCGAAGGAGCTGAATGCGGACGATGAGGTAGACGGAAAGTCCGAAGCACAGGAGGACAAGACCGAGGACGCCGCAGTACCAGAGCGCGATGCGGGTTCTAAGCGATTCTGGGCGAAGCCTCACGCCGGTGCCCGTAGTACGTACCCGCTGCCGCGAATCGTATGGATCAGCTTCGGCTCGAAGTGCTGGTCCACCTTCTTGCGGAGGTAATTGATGTAGACCTCGACGAGGTTCGATCCGCCGTCATAGTCGAGATCCCACACACGGTCGAGAATCATGCTGCGGGTGACGACGGCTTCCTTCTTCCGAAGAAGAAGCTCGAGGAGCGCGAATTCCTTCGCGGAGAGATCGATGCGCTGACCGGCGCGCCGGACCTCGTGATGGACGGTGTCGAGCTCGAGGTCCGCCGCCGAGAGAACGGTCTTCGGTTCGACCGCAGGCCGTCGCGTGATGGCCCGAAGGCGGGCCAGGAGCTCCTGAAAGCTGAACGGTTTGGCGAGGTAGTCATCCGCCCCGAGATCCAGTCCACGGATCCGGTCTTCGACCGACGAGCGGGCGGTCAGGATGAGGACGGGCGCTACTCGATGCCGGGCTCGAAGCTCCTTCAGGAGGTCGATACCGCTCCGCCGGGGCAGCATGAGATCCAGGACGATCGCGTCGTACTCGGTGGCTAGAGCAAGATCGAGGCCCTCGTCTCCATCTCCAGCCGTGTCGACACCAAACCCTTTCTCTTTGAGACCCTGGCGGAGGACCTCGACGAGCTTCCGATCGTCTTCGACCACGAGGATCCTCAAGTCGCCCGCCCCCGATCCATCACGGCGGCTATTCTGACCGACTTCTCTTCAAGTTCCTCCTCACACTGCGTGCGCATGGGGCGCATTCCTTGACGGAACGACGTGGTGACCGGGTTCGCGCCGAGCGAAACGTTCACTTGGCAGGCGCGGGGTCTGCCTTGGGCGCGGGAAGGCGGACTTCGATGGCCATTCTCATCCCGGAGTGGTCCATCGTCGTCACGACCACCCGTGCGCCGACCGTCACGTGGCCGATCGTCGTCGGCTTGTCGCCCTTCATCACTTTCGTGCTCTTGTCGAGGGAGACGGTCTCCGACCTGCCATCCTTCATCTTGATTTCCAGACGGCCCTTCTCGGCGTCCACTGATGTCACCGTGCCCATGACCTTCTTGTGCTTCATGTGGTCCTCGCCCTCGTGCGCCGCGACGACTCCAGGCGCGAAAACCATGACGCCGAGCAATAGTGCCAGGATTCGTTTCATGTTCTCTCCTTCGGGATGAGTGTGCTCAATGATGGCCCGCGGACATTTCGTGAGCTTTCGTGGAACTGGTTTTGTCGGAGCCGGGATCGTTCTCGAGGAAGCGGCGCTCGGCGTCCTCCGCTTCGTACTCTTCGCGGCTCTTCGGGTTCAAATCGCGCATCTCGGCGAGCTCCACCGCCGTCAGTCTGGGCAGATGCCGGATGAAGTGAACGAGCTCCCAAGTCACGCGGTCGTCTTCCTTCGTGTCCGCGCCCCAGGCCGGCATGCCCGTGAGCCGAACACCGTTCTTGACGATCCAGAAGATCTGCCCATCTGAGAGAGATTGAGTCGCCTGCTGGCGCATGTCCGGGGTCTTCGGGTAGAGATTTCGCCCGATCGCCGTCTCGCCCGAGCCGTCGTTGCCGTGACAGATCGCGCAATGGTCTGCGAAGTGAGCGCGGGCGCGGCCGAGGACCTCCGCGCTCGCGGCAACCGGGTTGACGGCTCGCCGATCCCGCGCTGGGATTCCGAGGACGCGCACCCGTCGCGCTACGAATGCTTCGAGTGCCGACGGTCTTTCCCGGGCGCTGAAGCTGCTGCGCACGGCGAGCCAGAACCCACCGCAGACAACCAGCAGTGCAGCCACGAGAACGAAAAGTACCCTCCGCGTGTGCATGCTCATCCGCCAGAAGATAGGCGGCCGAGATTAGAACGGCATTAGCGAACTGCTGCCACCGCCATTGCGCGGAAAGCCGTGGGCCTCCTCGAGGTCCGGTCGATAGCGGTCTGCGGCTTAGCTCGGACCGTGGAGCGCGGCCGCCCGAAACTGCGCAAGCGTCCTCATCTCGGCCTCCTGCATGCTGCCCTCGGAGAGCGCGACCGCGGCCTCCTCCGTCTCGATCGCTCCCGCCACGTCCCCCCGCAGGAACTGGATTCGGGCGAGTCCGTCGAGCATCGCGGGGGCCTTGCGCCGCGTGAGGGAAACCGAGCGAGCCGCCGCCTCGAACGCGATGTCGAGGAGAGTACGGTCCGCCTTCAGGGGAGAAGTCGCGATCGACGACGCCACGAGACTCAAAATCCGCGGATCGTCGCCGCTCAGGACGCGCACGATCCGGAACGCGAGGCTGCGTGCGGGCGCGACCTCGCCCGAAAGGAGCAGCGGCTCGAGCTGCTGGCGCAGCGACTCGGCGCGTCGGCTCTGGTCCCAGCGCCGGCGTGCGGCGGAGAGATCCCAGTCACCCGCGACGATTCGTTTGAGCGGCGCTTCCAACGTCAGGGGGTCGCCGATGTACGCGATGCGTCCGCGGCCGTCGACGATGAACGCGACCGGGAGCGACTCCAGGCTCGCCATGCCCGCCTGCCGGAACCAGGGGTTGAAAGCAATGCCGGCCTCGCCTGCCGGGCCCGTCGACTGCGGCAGCCACGCGACGTGATGCGAGAGCCGCCCGCCCTTGGCCGCGATGAACCTCGCGACCACGTCGAGCGTGTTGCCCGCCCGGTCCGGGCTCGTCGCGCCGATGACCGTCACGCGGCCCGGATAGGCGCGTGCCAGCTCCGCGAGGTGTGGGACGTTCGCGACACACGACCCGCACCACGTCGCCCAGAACTCGATCACGTACACGGAGCCGGGTGCGAAGAGATTCACGGGATCGCCGTGCAGCCAGGCATCGACCTCGAGAGCGGGAGCGACGTCTCCGACTCCGAGCGGGCCGTCGGGAGGGACGAGGACGAGGGCCGGGGCGGACACACTCGCCGCGAGGGCGAAACCGGCTGCGAGCGTGACGATCCGGCGGTGCATCGCGCCTCCCATTCTAAGGATGGAGAGCCTGGGTGAAAATGACCCCGTGGGATCGCTCACCCCCCCGCCCGGGCGCTTCGCACGCCCCGCACCGCCGTCGCGCTTCGACGCGGGGCGCCCGGCGCCGCCGATGGGTCCGTCGGGCCGCGCGATTCTGTTCGGGCTCTTCGCCCTCGCGGCCGCGGCGTGGCTCCTGATGCGGGCGCCTTCGAAGCTCGCGGCGGACTCGCTGCCGCGCCTCGCGGCGGATGGCACGCCGGCCGGCGACGCGCCCGCCGGACGGTGCGGCGGCGCGAAGGGCTGCCTCATCGTCTACGTCGCGCCGTGGTGCGGCCCGTGCCAGGCCTCTCTTCCGGGCGACCGTGCCCTCGCCGACTTCGTGAAGGACCGCGGCATCGAGACGACGTTCGTCGTGGGAATGGACGCGATGCCGAGGTGCGCGGAGATGGCACGCGCGATCGGGCGCGAGGTCCTCGTCGACGCCTCCGGCGCGTGGGCCCGGAAGATGAGCATTCGCGGAGTGCCCCACTTCCTCGTGACGGGACCCGACGGCCGCGTGAAGAAGCGGCAGGCGGGTGCGCTGATCGCGAGCCCGGACGTGGTCGCGCGGCACCTCGGGCTTTGAGCGGTCTTTGAACGCTCCTCGAAAGGCCCGGCCCGGCCGCGGCACTCTCCTCGCCGCCGGCCTCGCTCTTCTTGCCGCGTCTCTGAGCGCCTTCCTGGGACAGCGCGTTTTCGAGGGCGCGCCGCACGTGGCCGACGGAATCTCGTACGCGTTTCAAGGAAAGATCTTCGCGGCGGGCC
Organism: Thermoanaerobaculia bacterium; assembly: GCA_035455045.1. Lineage (GTDB taxonomy): Bacteria > Acidobacteriota > Thermoanaerobaculia > UBA5066 > UBA5066 > Fen-183. Next base: position 5,352 of record DATIFW010000223.1, read on the forward strand.
GCCTCTGGCTCGATCCGCCGCCCGTCCCGGAAGCGTTCAAGTCCCAGAACATCCTCCTCGACGCGACCAGGTGGTGCGGCATCTACCCGCCCGGCTTCCCGCTGCTTCTCGCCGGCGGATGGCTCGTCGGCACCCCGTCCCTCGTCAATCCGGTTTTGCTCGGCCTCGCCGTTCTGGGCGTCTTTCGGCTCGGCAGGACCCTCTTCGACGAGGAGACCGCGCTCTTCGGCGCGCTCCTTCTCTCGGTCTCTCCGTTCGCGCTGCTGATGGGGGCCGACTTCATGGGACACGTCGCAGGGCTTTGCGTCTTTACCTGGTGCCTCGCGTTCCTCGCCGAGAGCGGCCAGGAGCTGCGCCCTCGCCCTCTTCTCCTCTCGGGCTTCTTCGGAGCGTTCGGGGTCGTCGTTCGCCCGCAGGCGGCCGTGTTCTTCCTCTTGCCCGCGCTCGTCGGAGCGCTGATCGCGCGCCGCAGGGAGCTCGGCACGTCAGCCGGACTCCTCGCGCTCGGCGGCGCCGTGCCGCTCGCGTTTCTCCTCGCCTACAACTACGCTCTTTCGGGTCATCCCCTCCGGATGGCCTACCTCGTCTGGGATCCGAACCTCTCCTTCACGTATGGCTTCTCGTCTTCGCGGCTCTTCTCGACGCACTTTCCCTGGTTCCTGCACGACTTGAACGCGACCGTCTGGGGCTTCCCCTGGGGAGATCTTCTTCCGCTCCTCTTCCTCCTCGCCCCGGCACCCTCTCGCCGGGGAGACGGGTGGCTCGCGGCGTGCCTTCTCACGCTCCTCCTCGGTTTCAGCTTCTACCGCTTCTACGAGATCAACCATTCGGGCCCGCGATACGCGTTCGAGGCGCTCGGCGCGCTCGCGCTTCTCGTCGCGCGGGCGCTCCGCTCGGCCGGCCGTCTCGCGGCGTCGCTCCTCGAACGGGTCCGCCTCGGCCGGTTCCGGACGGCCGGCGCGGCCGCCGCCGTCGTCTTCCTGGCCCTCTTCCCGCTCGCGACGCTCCTGCCGGAGCAAGCCGAAGCCCTCTCCCACGCCTACCACGCGCACACGCCGGAGCCGCTGCGCCAGCTCGAGGCGGCCGGCGTCGGACCCTCGGCCCTCGTCCTCGTCGCCGGGAACACCGTGGAGTGGACGTATGGCTCCTTCCTGCTCGAGAACGGTCTCGACCCGCGGCGTGCTCCGCGCGTCTTCGCCCGGGACCTCCCCGAAAAGCGCGCCGAGCTCGTCGCCGCCTATCCGCGAAGAGAGGTCTGGCGCGTCGACGTCACGCTGCGGCCGCTGCCGCACCCGAATCTCTGGATCGACAACACCTGGGACGTCGAGAAGATCGCCTGGAGCCGGCTTCGCTGAGACGTGATCTCCGAGGGATTTGTCGGGGGACCCCGGAGAAGTGCAGACTTCGGTCGGAGACTGAGACGCCGTGCCACCCGAGAGATCCGTCATCCGCTTCGAAGGCGCCCTTCTCGAGGACATCGCAAGAGAGGCCTCGTCGGCGTATCCGTTCGAGGGCTGCGGCGCGCTCCTCGGCGAGAGAGGACACGCCCGCGTCATGCTCCCGCTCCCGAACACCGAGAAGGACCGGCCGCGCGTGCGGTTCGAGGTCTCGCCGCAGGACTACCTGCGCGTGGAGCGCGAGGCCGAGGGGCGGGGCCTCCTCCTCCTCGGCTTCTGGCACAGCCACCCGGATCACCCCGCGAGTCCCTCCGCGACGGACCTCTCGTGCGCGTGGGTTGGGCTCCTCACCGTCATCGTCTCGGTGCAGAAGGGCCGGGCGCGCGATATCGGGGCCTGGGAGATCCGCGCCCCCGAGCTTCCGTTCGAGCCCGTCGAGATCGAATGCCCCCTCTTCGCGGGCGAAGTCGTCACGACGCTCTCGAGAGAAGGAGAGGCGTGATGCCCATTCCCGTCCGGATCCCCACACCCCTCCGGCGCTTCACCGGCGACCACGCCGAGGTGTCCGTCGAGGCGGCGGAGCTCTCGTCCCTCCTGGACCGTCTCTTCGAGCAGTATCCCGGCCTGAGGTCCCAGCTCCTGAACGAGGACGGCACGCTCCGGACTTTCGTGAACCTCTACGTCAACGACGAGGACATCCGCTTCCTCGACGGCCTGAAGACGGCGGTCGCGGAGGGCGACTCGGTTTCCATCGTGCCCGCCATCGCGGGCGGGACGCGATGACCTCCCGACCGCCCGGCCCCGGGACTCGCGCCGTCCGCGGCGGCGAGCGGCGGAAGAGCGCGCTCGACGCCGTGACCCAGCCCATCGTCTGCACCTCGACGTACGCCTTCGACGGCACGGCCGAGATCCGCGACCATTTCGAGCGCCGGATCCAGCGCGAGGAGTACGGCCGCTACGGAAATCCGACGGTCCGGACCGCGGAGCGAAAGATCGCGGAGCTGGACGGCGCCGAGGACTGCGTCCTCTTCCCGAGCGGGATGGCGGCCGCCACGACGGCGCTTCTCGCCCTGCTGAAGAGCGGCCAGCACGTCGTCATGACGTCCGACAGCTACCGCCGGACCCGGCAGTTCGTCTCGACGATGCTGCCCCGCTGGGGCATCGAGCACACGTTCGTCGAGCCGGGGGATTACGAGGCGCTCGAGCGCGCGATCCGGCCCGGAAAGACGCGCCTCGTCCTGGCCGAATCGCCCACGAACCCGTACCTCCGAGTCGTGGACCTCCCCCGCCTCGTCGCGATCCGCGACCGCCATCCCGGCGTGAAGATCCTGATCGATTCTACGTTCGCGACGCCCGTCAACGAGCGCCCCGTCGAGTTCGGCGTGGACCTCGTCCTCCACTCGGCCACGAAGTACCTCGGGGGCCACAACGACCTTCTCGCCGGCTCGCTCTCGGGGAAGGCCACCCTCATCTCGGGGCTGCGCGACCTCCGCGGGGTGCTCGGCGCCGTCCTCGACCCGCACGCGGCGTACCTTCTCCTGCGCGGCGCCAAGACTCTCGACCTGCGCGTGAGACGCCAGAACGAGACGGCCCTCCGCGTGGCGGCCTGGCTCGAGGCGCATCCCCGCGTCGAGCGCGTCTTCTATCCCGGCCTCGAGAGCCACCCGGATCACGAGGTCGCGGCGCGCCAGATGTCGGGCTTCGGCGGCGTCGTCAGCTTCCTCGTGAAAGGCGGCCTCGACGACGCGTCCCGCTTCATCGACGCCACGACGCTGCCCATCATCGCCCCGTCTCTCGGCGGCGTGGAGAGCCTCATCGAGCAGCCGGCCCTCATGTCCTTCTACGAGCTCACGACGGCGGAGCGGCTCGCGATCGGCATCCACGACAACCTCGTGCGGCTGGCCGTGGGCATCGAGGACGCCGACGACCTCGTCGCGGACCTCGACCACGCGTTCGCGGCCTCGGAGACCCTGTGAGCGTCACCGGCCCGTCGACTTCGGCCGGCGACCTCAGCCGCGAGGAGTTTCAGCGCTACTCCCGGCACCTCATCATGCCGGAGGTCGGCCTCGACGGGCAGAAGAAGCTGAAGGCCGCGCGGGTCCTGTGCGTGGGAGCGGGAGGCCTCGGCTCGCCGCTCGCGCTCTACCTCGCGGCGGCGGGCGTCGGCACCCTCGGCCTCGTCGACTTCGACGTCGTGGACTCTTCGAACCTGCAGCGGCAGATCCTGCACGGCACGAAGGACGTGGGGCGAAAGAAGCTCGAGTCCGCGGCCGAGCGCCTGAAGGACGTCAACCCGAACGTGACGGTCGTCCCGCACGAAGTGCGCCTCTCGTCGGACAACGCGCTCGACCTCCTCCGCGACTACGACGTGATCGCCGACGGCACCGACAACTTCCCGACCCGCTACCTCGTGAACGACGCCTGCGTCCTTCTCGGGAAGCCGAACGCCTACGCCTCGATCTTCCGCTTCGAGGGGCAGGCGTCCGTCTTCTGGGCGGCGAAGGGCCCGTGCTACCGCTGCCTCTACCAGGATCCTCCTCCGCCGGGGCTCGTCCCCTCCTGCGCGGAGGGCGGCGTCCTCGGGATCCTGCCGGGCCTCCTCGGCGTGATCCAGGCGACGGAGACCATCAAGCTCATCCTCGGAGCCGGCGAATCGCTCGTCGGACGGCTCCTCCTCGTGGACGCGCTCGGCATGAATTTCCGCCAGCTCAAGGTGCGCAAGAACCCCGACTGCGTGGTCTGCGGCCCGAATCCCACGGTGACGCGCCTCATCGACTACGAGGAGTTCTGTGGTATCCCCCGGGCGAAGGAAGAGGAGAAAAGAGAGATGGGCGTGCCCGCGATCACGGTGCGTGAGCTGAAGCAGAAGATGGACAAGGGCGATCCGTTCGTCCTCGTGGACGTGCGCGAACCGCACGAGATCGCGATTTCTCACCTGCCCGACTCGGTCGTGATCCCGCTCGGGACTCTTCCGGTGAACGTGAACAAGCTCTCCACGGCCGACGACATCGTGGTCTTTTGCCGCACCGGCGTCCGCAGCGCGAGGGCGGTGCAGTTCCTGATGTCCGCCGGCTTCAAGAGAGTCTGGAACCTGACGGGCGGGATCGACCGCTGGGCCGTGGAAATCGATCCCACCGTGCCGAGATACTGAAGAGAGCTCGGTTGGGTGGACTCGAGGGCGCACGTATTCAGCCCCCGTTTGTAGTGCGGGACCATTAAGAAACACAAAGCCAGATTGATCCTCAATGGATATCAGTGTATCTTCTTGTCCATTGTTGTCTAGCTATGGGTAATAATTACAATGAGCCCTGAGTCCCAGACAGGCGACATCCTGAACATCAAGCAGCTCTCCGAGTACCTCATGGTCTCGGAGAAGACGATCTACAGGATGGTCGACAGGGGACTCCTGCCCGCTCTCCGCATCGGCGCGCAGTGGCGATTCCGCAAGCGGGACATAGACGGCTGGCTCGACGAGCGGGTCAAGAAGGTGGAGATCGAGGGGCAGAAGGCCGTCCTCGAGGAGCTCGCGCCGTCGGAGATCGACATCCACCCTCTGCTCCTGCCGGAGAACGTGTGGCTCGACGTGCCGCCGATGTCTCGAGACGAGCTGCTCTCGTGGATCGTGGCGCACGCGACGCTCGAGCCCGGGGTCGACCGGCAGTCGCTCACCGAATCGATCCGGGCGCGGGAGCTCGTCTGCTCGACCGCGCTCGTCGAGAGCGCGGCCTTCCCCCACCCGAACGAGCCGGCCGATTTCCGGTTCTCGCGGAAGCGGATCCTGCTGGCCGCCGTGCGCGAGCCCGTGGACTTCCACGATCCCAACGGCAATCGGCCCCGCGTCATCGTGGTCATCCTCGCGCGGACGACCCAGGGATACCTCCTCACGATCTCGCGCGCGGTGAAGCTCTTCGGGAGCGCCTCCCTGATCGACCGCATCACGGGAAGCGTCAGCGCCGACGAGGTGATCGGCTGCATTCGCGACGCCGAGGAGCGCCTGAAGGCGTCGGTAGCCCGATGAAGGGGTTCGCGGCGTGCGGGTGACGGTCCGGGAAGCGGCGGCGCTCCTCCACGCCCCCGAGGAAAAAGTGTATTCGTGGATCGAATCCGGCGACCTGCCCGCGTACCGCATCAACGATCAGTTCCGAATCAACAGGAGCGAGCTCCTCGAGTGGGCGACCGCCCGCAAGCTCCCCGTGGACCCGGCGCTGTTCCACGAGGAGGACGAGGACGAGCGCATTCCGTCGGTCGCCGGGAGTCTCGAGCGGGGCGGGGTCTTCCACGATGTCGAGGGGACGACTCGCGAGGAGGCCCTCCGCTCGATCATCGCCCTGCTGAAGCTCGACGACGAGGGAGACCGGGAGGCGCTGCTCCACCTCCTCCTCGCCCGCGATGCCGCGGCGGTCGTGCCGGTCGGCGACGGAATCGCGATTCCCCACGTCCGAAACCCGATCGCCCTCTCCGCCGACGAGCCGTCGCTGTCTCTCGCCTTTCTGAGGCAGCCCCTGGATTTCAACGCCCCGGACGGCAAGCCTGTGTTCGCTCTCTTCTTCCTCGTCAGCCCGACGACCCGCGTTCACCTCCAGATGCTCGCGAAGATCGCTTTCCTCCTCAGCGACCCGGGATTTCGCGGGGCGATTCGCGGCCGGGAATCGGCTGCCCTCCTGATCGACATGGCCCGGACCCTCGAGGAGGCACGCGCATGACGCCGACCTCGCTCGAGCTTCTGGCCATCGCGTCGGCACTCGTCGCCTTCAGCGGACTCCCCGGCTTGCTCACTCCCGCAGGAAGCCGCGCCGCGCAGCGGGTCGCCTCGTGGTGCCACGTCGCGGGATGCGCTCTCGGCGTCTCCGCAGCTGCGCTCGCGCTCGCCGGCAGCACCGCGGCGGCGACGTTTCCCTGGGCGTTGCCCGGCGGGGCGCTGACTTTCGCGCTGGACCGACTGTCCGCGTTCTTCCTCGTGCCGGTCTTCGTCGTGGCCGGCCTCGGCTCGGTCTACGGCGAGGGCTACTGGGCGGAGGCGCACCACCCGGGGAATGGAAGGAAACTCCGTTTCTTCTACGGCCTCGCCACGGCCGGTCTCGCGCTCGTGATGGTCGCCGGCGACGCCTGGAGCTTCCTCACCGGCTGGGAGATCGTCTCGCTCGCCGCCTTCTTCCTCGTGACGACCGATCAGGACGACGCCGCGGCGCTCCGCGCGGGGTGGATCTACTTCGTAGCCGCCCACGCAGCCACGCTGATCCTCTTCGCGATGTTCGCGTTGCTCCGTGACGCCACCGGAGGCTGGCTCCTCGCCCCCTCGGCGGCGCTGGGCTCTTCCGTGCTCCTGACGCCGATCCTGCTTCTCGCGCTCGCCGGCTTCGGCCTCAAGGCGGGCGTGATCCCGCTCCACGTCTGGATTCCGGACGCGCACGCGGCGGCCCCGAGCCACGTCTCGGCGCTGCTCTCGGGCGTCGTCCTGAAGATGGGGATCTACGGGCTCGTGCGCCTCTTCTCGATGTTGCCGGCGTATCCGACGTGGCTCGGCCTCGCGCTCCTCGCTCTCGGCGTCACGTCCGGCGTCCTCGGCGTCGTGATGGCGCTCGCGCAGCACGACCTCAAGCGCCTCCTCGCGTACCACTCGATCGAGAACATCGGCATCATCCTGATCGGGCTCGGCGTGGGCGCGCTCGGGATGGCGCAGGGCCGGCTCGACTGGGCCGTGCTCGGGTTCGCCGGCGGCCTCCTCCACGTCTGGAACCACGCGGCTTTCAAGGCGCTCCTGTTCCACGCGGCCGGCGCCGTGATCCACGCGACCGGGACCCGGGAGATCGACGCGCTCGGCGGGCTGATGCGGCGCATGCGCTTCACGGGAGCTGCCTTCCTCCTCGGAGCCGTCGCGATCTCCGGCCTGCCGCCGCTCAACGGCTTCGTGAGCGAATGGCTGATCTCCCTCGCGAGCTTCCGGGCTCTCACGAGCGGAAACGGGGGCGTGGGGATGCTCGGAGCCGCCGCCGCGGCGCCTGCGCTCGCGCTCATCGGCGCCCTTGCCGTCGCGTGCTTCGTCAAGGCCACCTCGGCCGTCTTCCTGGGGACGCCGCGCGGACCGCATGCGACTCGCGACGTCGCCGACGCGAGCTCGTCCATGCGCTTCACGATGGGTGCCCTCGCCCTGTCCTGCGCCGCCCTCGGCCTCTGGCCGAACGGCGCGACCGCCGTCAGCCGCCGGGCGGCGGATGCCCTTCTTGGCGCACGTGCGGGGACGGCCCCGAGCGCGGACCTCGGCGCTCTCGGCACGGTGCCGCTCTTCGTGCTCGCCGTCATCGCCGCCACCGCCGTCGCCGGCATGGCGCTGATGCGGCCTGTCGCGCTGACGACGACCTGGGACTGCGGTTACGCCTCGGGGAGCCCGCGGATCCAGTACACCGCTTCGTCGTTCGCCCAGATGCTCGTGAGGCTGTTTCGCTGGGCCGTCCTGCCGGACGAGCACAGGCCGCGGCTGGACGGAGCGTTCCCGGCGGCCGGACCGCGCTTCGAGAGCCATGCGCCCGATCCGGCCCTCGATCGCGTCCTCTTGCCTCTTTTCGCGCGCGGGCGCTCGCTCCTCGGCCTCCTGCACGTCATCCAGGCCGGCCGCATCCAGACCTACCTCCTGTACATCGTCGTCACGCTCGTCGTGCTCCTCGCCTGGAGCTGGTCATGGTGAGCTCGGTCGCGAATCTCCTCGCCGTCCTCGCGTTCGCGCCGTTTCTTCTCGGCGTGATCAACAGGACGAAGGCCGTCGTGGCGGGGCGCAAAGGTCCGCCCGCATTCCAGGTCTATTACGACCTCGTCAAGCTCTTCGGCAAGGGATTCGTCGCGAGCCGCACGACGACGTGGGTGTTCCTCGCGGGTCCGGTCCTCTCCGTCGCCGCGCCGCTCGTCGCGCTGATCCTCCTGCCGCTCGCCGGCCTGCCCGCAACGCTCTCGTTCCCGGGGGACATGCTCCTCTTCGTCGGCGTCTTCGCCCTCGCGCGGTTCTTCGTCGCGGCGGCGGCGATGGACACCGGGTCGCCTTTCGAGGGGATGGGCGCGGCGCGCGAGGTGACGTTCTCGGCGCTCGTGGAGCCGGCGCTCCTCTTCGGAATGCTCGCGCTCACGCGCCTCTCGGGCTCCCTTTCGCTGACGGGAATGCTCGACGTCCGCGCCGCGGGGGCCTGGCAGAAAGCGAGCGCGTCGGTGGTCCTCATCCTCGCGAGCTGGTTCATCGTCCTCCTCGCCGAGAACGCGCGCGTGCCGTTCGACGACCCGAACACCCACCTCGAGCTCACGATGATCCACGAGGCGATGGTCCTCGACCACTCGGGGCCCGCGTTCGGCTTCGTCCTCTACGGCGCCGCCCTCAAGCTCACCGTCTTCGCGGCGCTGCTCGTGACGCTCCTGATCCCGGCAGGCCCCGGAGGAGGCGTCCTGGACCTCCTGCTCTTCGCGGGCGGCCTCGCCGGAGTCGGCGTGGTCGTCGGCCTCGTGGAGTCCAGCATGGCGCGGCTCCGGCTCGTTCGCGTTCCCCAGCTCCTCGTGACCGCGACGCTCCTCGCGGGCTTCGCCGTCGTTCTCCTCGTGAGGTGACTGAAGGCACGATGCGAGAAGCCGCCTCCTCCGCCCTAATCCTCGCCGTCACGATGAACTTCCTCGCGCTCGGCACGTCGAACCTGAAGGCGTGCATCCGGGCGGCGGCCCTGCAGGGCCTCTTCGTGAGCGCCTTCCCTCTGCTCTTCACGCCGGCGCCGTCCCTGCGCCTTCTCGGCCTCGTGATCGTGGCGGGAATCGTCAAGGCCGTCGTGATTCCCGGGATGCTCACCCGGGCCCTCCGCGAGGTGCACATCCGGCACGAGATGGAGCCCTACCTGGGGCTCGTCCCCTCGGTGCTCCTTCTCGCCGCCGGGACGGGAGCCACGACGCTCTTCGCGAGCCGCCTTCCCCTCCTGCCGGCGCACCGCGACCTCCTCGTGGTCCCGGTTGCGCTCTCGACGCTCTTCGCCGGGTTTCTCCTTCTCACGACGCGCCGCAAGGCCATCTCGCAGGTCACCGGCTACCTGATCCTCGAGAACGGGATCTTCGTCTTCGCGCAGCTTCTTCACGAGGCCATGCCGACGCTCGTGGAGGTCGGCGTCCTGCTGGACCTCCTCGTCGGGATCTTCGTCATGGGAATCGTCATGAACCACATCCAGCGGGAGTTCGGCTCGCTCGACACGGAGCGGCTCGCGGAGCTCAGGGACTGACGGGATGCTGCTTCTCGCTCTCATCGTCGTGCCGCTCCTCGCCGCTCTCGCGGCGTCCGTGACGCCCTCCGAGAAAGCGGCTCCCCTGATCGTCGCCGGCACGGCCGTGCTTCACCTGATCGGGTCGCTCGCCGTACGGTCCGGCGACGCGACGTTCGGGGGCTGGTTCCAGGTCGACGCGCTCGGACATCTGATCCTCGACGTCGTGTCCCTCCTCTTCACGCTCTGCGCGCTCTACGGCGTCGAATATCTGCGCCTGAGGAAGGAGCGGGCGAACCGCGTCTTCTGCGTCTGCCTCCTCACGTTCCTGTCGATGGCGACGGCGATCACCGTGGCGCAGCACCTCGCGGTCGTGTGGGTCGCGGTCGAAGGGGCGACTCTCTCGACGGCGATCCTCATCTACTTCAACCACAACGCCCGCTCGCTCGAGGCCGCGTGGAAGTACCTCATGATCGGGTCGGTCGGGATCGCGCTCGCGCTCCTCGGCTCGCTGTTCGTGGCTTATGCCGCGCTCCACGGCGCTTCCGGCGACGAAAGCCTTCTCTTCGGGGCCCTGCTCGAGCACGCGGGCGGCCTGTCGAGGCCGTGGCTGAGGGCAGGGTTCGTGCTCCTCCTCGTCGGCTACGGGACGAAGATGGGGCTCGCGCCGATGCACACCTGGAAGCCGGACGCCTACGGCGAGGCTCCGGGGATCATCGGGGCGCTCCTCGCCGGCGGAATGACGAACTGCGCGTTCCTCGCGCTCCTCAGGGTCTACCGGGTCATGCAGGCCGCCGGAGAAGGGGCGTTCGCGCGAGAGCTCTTTCTCGCTCTCGGGCTCCTTTCCATGGGCGTCGCGGCGGCGTTCATGGTCGGGCAGCGCGACTTCAAGCGGATGCTCGCGTACTCGAGCGTCGAGCACATGGGAATCCTGGTCGTCGGCATCGGCGCCGGCGGCGTCGCGGTTCCCGGCGCGCTGTTGCACGTCATCAACAATTCCCTCACGAAGGTCGTCCTCTTCCTCTCCGCGGGCAACATCCACCGCGCTTACGGGAGCAAGACGATCGACGCCGTGAGCGGAGCTTTCCGCCGCGTCCCGCTGTCGGCCGTCCTCTTCCTCGCCGGCTTCCTCGCGATCACGGGCTCGCCGCCGTTCGGGCCGTTCATCAGCGAGTTCACGATCCTCGTGGGAGCCATGAAGGGCCACCTCTTCGTCACGGCGGCGCTCTTCCTCTTCTTCCTCGTCGTCATCTTCATCGGCATGGGCTCGACGGTCCTCGCGGTCGTCCAGGGGCCGATCCCCCCCGCCGGCAACGCGACCGACTTTCGCGACAGCCTCTGGAAGACCGCGCCGATGCTGGCCGCTCTCGCGATGGTCGTCATCATGGGCATCTGGATCCCGGGCGCGGTCTTTGAACTCGTCCTCGAGGCCGCGAAATCTCTGGAGGGCGCGTCGTGACCGCGACGTCCGGAATCGCGGCCACGGCCCGGAACTCCCGCGTCCTGTCCCTGAAGGACGTGCCGTGGCTTCTCCCCTCGCGGTTCCGCGAGTGGCTCGTCCAGGGTGTGCGGGACAAGGGGAGGCGCGTCGCGGCTTATTTCGGCTCGGCGGACGAGGCGATCGCGGACGTCGCGCTCACGGCCGTGCTCGCGGACGACGCGAACGGACGCCTGTTCGTGGCGCGCACGGCGTCGGACGGAACGACGTTCGAGTCGGTCGTGCCCGAGGTCGCGCAGGCGCACCTCTTCGAGCGCGAGATCGCCGAGCAGTACGGCGTCAGGTTCGAGGGCCATCCGTGGCTGAAGGCGGTGAGGTTCCACCATTCGTATCGCGAGGGCCACGACGCGTGGGGCCGAGCGGCGGACGCCCGGATCCAGCCCGGGGTGGCCGATTTCTTCAGAGTCGAGGGGGACGAGGTCCACGAGGTCGCGGTCGGCCCGGTCCACGCGGGCGTCATCGAGCCCGGACATTTCCGGTTCCAGTGCCACGGCGAACAGGTCTTCCACCTCGAGATCGCGCTCGGCTACCAGCATCGCGGGGTCGAGCGGGCGCTCATGGGAGGGCCGACGAAGCGGACCCTGCCGTACGTGGAGACCGCCGCGGGCGACACGACGATCGGCCATGCGCTGGCATACGGCCAAGCGGTCGAGGCGCTCGCCGGGGCCGTGGTCTCCGCGCACGCCCACGCGGTCCGCGGGATCGCGCTCGAGCTCGAGCGCCTCGCGAACCACGTCGGCGACCTCGGAGCGCTCGCCGGCGACATCGCCTATCTCCCGACGGCGTCCTACTGCGGGCGTCTGCGCGGAGACTTCCTGAACATGACGGCCGAGCTTTGCGGCTCGCGCTTCGGGCGCG
>DATIFW010000224.1:0-2008 GCA_035455045.1 Thermoanaerobaculia bacterium
GAAGGAGACGCCCGAAGGCCGCGCGATGGTCATCGTGGGAGACGGCAACGCCGCCTCGGCCGCGCACGTCGCCGCGCAGCCCGCCGAGCCACGCACGCTCGCGGGCCTTCGCAACGCGCTCTCGCGGCTCGTGCCGGCGGACCGCCTGGGGGCGCTCTTCGTCGTGCCCGCGCGGGGCGCGACGACGGGAGACGACACCCTGAGCGCGATTCCTCCTTCGTTCGCGCTCGTGCTTTCCGAAAGGGGGGACGCGAACGCGCACTCTTCCGTCCCGATCCGCGTCCTCGCCGAAGAGTTCGTCACTCTCGACCGGCCGGCGTCCGGCTCGGCGCGCCTCGAGGTCGAGGTGGAAAGGCCGCGCTCGTAAATGCGACGTCCCGGCGTTTCCGCCTTCGTCCTCGCCGCGGGATTCCTCGTCGCGCCCCCTGTCCGGGCCGGGACGACCCGTATCGCGGTCACGGCAGGCGCGCGGGACTTTCTCGCGGGAGAGACGAAAGGCGTCGCGGTCTCCGCCGACGGCAGGCTCATGCTCGGAGCGGCGCTCGCGGCCCGCACCTGGCCCGACGACGCGAACGACGCGGCCGTCTTCGGCGCGGCCGCCGACGGCGCCGGCCGCGTGTTCGTGGCGACCGGCGGGGGCCTCGGCCGCCTCTTCGTCTCGAGCGACGCGAAGGTGACGCTGGCCTTTGCCTCGCCCGAGCCGAACATCACCGCGGTCGCGGTCGGGCCTGACGGCGCCGTCGTGTGCGCCTCCTCTCCGAACGGAAAGATCTACCGGGTCGACCCGAAGGGAACGGATCCCACGAGAGCCGGCACGGTTCTCGGCGAGCCGAAAGAGGCCGCGATCTGGGCGCTCGCGTTCGCGAAGGACGGAACGCTCTATGCCGGCACGGGCAACAAGGGCCGCATCTATCGCAAGACGCCTTCGGGCGCCCTCGAGCTCTTCCGCGAGATCGAGGACGTGCACGTGAGGACGCTTGCCGTGGGTCCCGACGGCACGGTGTACGCGGGCACGTCGGACCGAGGTCTTCTGGTCGCGTTGCCCGTTCACGGCAGCCCGCGAACGCTGCACGATTTCTCGCGTCCGGAGGTTTCGGCCCTCGCCGTGGACGCCCGTGGGGTCGTCTACGCGGCGGCATCCCAGCTCGACGCGACGGCGGGTCGGCCCGTCCCGATCGAACCCGGCCTTCGGCCCTCGCCCACGCCGACGCCGCCCCCCTCGGGACGCGCGGAGGAGGCTCCCCGCGGCTCCGTTTCGGTGGCCGCTTCGACGTCGCTGGCGCGACCGTCCCCCGAGCCACGTTCCACGAGCAGCTCGGAAATCGTCGTCGTTCAGCCCGACGGCTTCGTCGAGCCCGGCTGGGTCTTCCCCGAGGAGTCCGTTTTTTCCCTGCGCCTCGAGGCCAGCGGTGCGCTCCTCGTCGCGACCGGCCCACGCGGACGCGTCTACGAGTGGAAGGACCGCCACGTGCGCCTCGTGGCCTCGACCGGCGAGAAGTTGACGCTCGCGATCCCCCCGGCCTCGCCGGGATTCGCGGTCGTGACGATGGGATCCCCGGGAATCCTGCGCCCCTCTCCCTCGGGCGCTCCGGCCGCCGGCACGTTCACGTCCGCCGTCAAGGATGGCCTGCGCCTCTCGGCGTTCGGGCGCCTCCGGTCCGAGGGGAACGTGCCCGCGGGCGCCACGCTCGCGCTCTGGGTCCGGACGGGGAACTCGGAGAAGCCCGATGCCACCTGGTCGGCCTGGATGCCGGTGGGCCCGGACGGGAGCGCGAAGCCTCCCGTCGCGCGCTTCTTCCAGTGGAAGGCCGATCTGACGGCTTCCCCGAAGGGCGAGTCCCCGGTTCTCGAGCGCGCGGAGCTTTCGTACGCGGAGCGCAACGCCCGCCCGGTGCTGGAGAACCTCGCCGTCCTCGAGCCGGGCGCCGTCTTTTCGCGCAGCGGCACGAGCGCGGGCGTTCTGTCCGTGGCGAATCCCGACGAGTCGGGGATCTACGCGGGACTCGAG
>DATIFW010000225.1:0-10403 GCA_035455045.1 Thermoanaerobaculia bacterium
CGCGCTTCAGGAACTCGAGGTCGCCCGTTCCCCGGCGCGACTTGTCGAGCAGGTAGACGAAGCGGATCGCCCAGGCGTGCACCGGCGGGTTCACGTCCGACAGCTTCCACTCGTACGCGGGGAGCTGCCCGTTCGGGTGCATGTACCACTCGCGGAGGAGAAGCACGAGCTGCTGCTTGGCGAAATCGGGGTCGACGAGCGCCAGCGGCACGGCGTGGAAGGCGAGGTCCCAGGCCGCGTACCAGGGGTACTCCCACTTGTCCGGCATCGAGATGACGTCGGCGTTGAACAGGTGCCCCCACTCGGAGTTGCGGCCGTGCTTTCGCTCCGGAGGAGGCGGCGGCTCGTCGGGATCTCCCTTCAGCCAGCGCGCGACCTCGAAGCCGTAATACTGCTTGCTCCACAGGAGGCCGCCGAACGACTGTCGCATGACGCTCTTCGCGTCGTCCGAGACGTCGTCGGGGATCACGTTCGCGTAGAAGGCGTCCGCCTCGGCGCGCCGCGCGGCGAGAATCGAGTCGAATGAGGGCCCGAACGGGTCGGCCGGCTTCGCGTCCGTCAGGCGAAGCCGGATCTTCCTCGAGCCGCCCGCCGGGACGTCGAGCCGATACCACGCTGCGGACTTCGTGCCGAAGCCCGCGGGGTTCACCGCCTCCTGAACGCCGTGGACGACGCGCTCGTGGAACGCGTCCTTGACGTACGGTCCGTCGTTCTCGGCGCCGTAGAGGCGGCGGTTGTTCGTCTCGTTCTCCGTGAAGAGGAGCTCCGGCGCGCCTTCGGCGTACAGCGTGCGCTCGCCGTACGCGGGGTGGGTGATCGCCACGGCTGCCGTCGCCGACGGCCCTTCGGCCCTGCGCGCGCGCGGCTTCCGCGCGTCCAGGCCCCAGGACCACGTATTGCGGAACCAGAGCGTCGGGAGGAGGTGGATCGGCGCGGCCTCGGGGCCGCGGTTGAAGACCTCGATCTCCACCAGGATGTCCTCGGGCGAACCTTTCGCGTACGTGGCGAAGACGTCGAAGTAACGGTTCTCGCCGAAGACGCCGGTGTCGAGGAGCTCGTACTCGAGCTCCCGCTTTCCGCGCCGGCCGTTCTCCTCGCGCAGCTTCGCGTACGGAAACTCCCCCTGCGGATACTTGTACAGCATCCGCATGTACGAGTGAGTCGGCGTGGAGTCGAGATAGAAGTAGTACTCCTTCACGTCCTCGCCGTGGTTTCCCTCCGGGCCGGAGAGGCCGAAGAGGCGCTCTTTAAGGTAGGGGTCTCGTCCGTTCCACAGGGCGAGCGCGAAGCAGAGGCTCCCGTGGCGGTCGGAGATGCCGGCGATCCCGTCCTCTCCCCAGCGGTACGCGCGCGAGCGCGCCACGTCGTGCGGGAAGTAATCCCAGGCCGAGCCGTCCGGGCTGTAGTCCTCGCGGACGGTGCCCCACTGGCGCTCGGAGAGATACGGCCCCCAGCGCTTCCAGTTCTTCTTCCGGACGCGGTCCTCCGCGAGGCGGAGCGACTCCGGATCGGGAGCGTTCGGCTCGGTCATGCGGGTCTCCCGGGTAGGAGGGTATACGGGCTCGCGTTCACGTCCTGTTCAGATGCCGGTGGGCGCCCCCTCGTTTCGGAGCTTAGACTCCGCCCGTGGAAGGAGAGCCTCCCAACGGTTCCCCGGGCGAGGCTGCCCCTCCGCGGCTCCGGGACGAGACGCACTGGTACACGGAGCACACGGCGCTCCTCATCAGCACGCTGAAGTGGACGTTGCTCGGAGCCGCAGCCGGCCTCTGCGTCGGCTTCGGGACGCGAGCGTTCTTGTGGGCGCTGTCGGAGTCCGGGACCTGGGTGAAGAGGGTCACCCCGGGGGGGATCTCTCCAGCATGGCTCCTCCCGCTCGCACTGCCGGCGTGTGTACTCCTCATCCGGAAGTTCGCACCGACGGCGCGCGGCCACGGGACCGAGGCCGTCATAGCGGCGGTCCATCGGGACTCCGGCCGGATCCCGTGGAAGGTCGCGCCCGTCAAGCTCCTCGCCACGGTCGTGACGCTCGCGTTCGGAGGCTCGGTCGGGAAGGAGGGGCCCTGCGCCCAGATCGGGGCCGCGATCACGAGCCTCTTCGCGGACGTCCTGCGCCTGAAGGACGAGGACCGGCGGCGGCTCGTGATCTGCGGCATCGGCGCCGGGTTCGCGGCCGTCTTCGGGACTCCGATCTCCGGCGCCCTCTTCGGAATCGAGGTGCTCTACCTCGGGCGGATCGAGTACGCCGTCCTTTTCCCCTGTCTCGTGTCCGGCATCGTCGCGCACCTCGTCTGCGGCTCGCGGGCGCCAGTGCCTGCCCTTCCGGAAGGGCTCGGCGGGCTCGGGCGCTCAGAGCTCGTCGGCCTGTCGATCGTCTTCGGAGCCGCTTTCGGCCTCGTCGCGCTCCTCCTGATCGAGGCGATGCGGGGGCTCGACCGCGCCCTCCGGCGCTTCGAGGAATACCCGTACCTCGTCGCCGTGGTCGGAGGCGTTTTTCTCTCAGCCTTCTACGCACTGGCCGGCGACGCGTACGCGGGGCTCGGCGTCCCGACGATCGAGAACGCCCTCGCCGCGACGGGGACGATCGCCATCCTCGCGTTCCTCTGGAAGATCGTCTCGACGGTCGTCACGCTGGAGACCGGCGGGAGCGGTGGCATCGTGACACCTCTCTTCTTCATCGGGGCGACGAGCGGCGCGGCCCTCGCGCGGCTTCTGCATCTCCCGACGGGGCTCTTCGCGGCCTTCGGCTTCGTGGGAGTTGTCGCCGGCGCCGCGAACACGCCGATCGCGGCGGCCGTCATGGGCATCGAGCTCCTGCCGCGGGATGTCGGCGTCTACGCGGCGCTCGCCGCGGGGACGGCGTTTCTCCTCGTCGGACACCGCAGCGTCTACGCAAGCCAGAAGATCGGCCTGTCGAAGTCGGCAGGGCTCGACGTGCCTCTGCACGGGCCGATCGGCGACCTGACGCGTTCTGGTCTGCACGTGAGGGAGGGGAGCCTCACCGAAAAGGTGACGCGGCTCGGAAACCGCCGGCCCACCTCGCGGAAAACGGAGGGGCCCGGGAAGCCATGAGCCCGGCCAAAGGTCGTGGCGAGCCTCATCGTGCGACGCCTTCCGGCGCCGGCCTCTGGCCCTCAGCGCGGGAGTTCGCCGGAGCCGAGATGCCGACGATGCGGCCGAGGCCGTGCTCCTGCACGAAAGCGAAGACGCGCCGCGGGTTCGACGAGGATGGGCGTCCCGGAGGACGTGGGCGCGGCCGCGCCGGCCCCGAAGGCCGTGCAGAAGACCTCCAGAACGACGATGCACCCGTGCGAAACTCTCTCGCGGAAAGGAGGATCCCATGGGACGGATCGTGCACACATCCTGCATCCACATCACCCGCGAGAAAGGCCCGACCCGTAAGGCCCTGATCAAGGGTTTCTCGGAACCCGTCTACTACGGCGTCCACGGCGGGATCAAGAGCTTCTACAAGGTCGAGCCCGAGAAGGAGCACGCGGCGACGCTCGATCACATCGTTGGCGCCGTCGCCGGTTGAATGATGGGGACACTGGCCACGGTGCTGGCCGGAAGAAAGATCCCCACCTTCTCGGACCGCTACTGCGCCGACGTCGAGGGGGACATCGAGGACGTCGACGGAGTCCTGAGGATCACCCGGATCCGCGTCGCGTACACGCTTTCCGTTCCGCCGGGAAAGGCCGACGAGGCGCGAGAGGCGCTCAGAACGTACATCACGCGATGCCCCGCCGCCATGAGCGTGAGGGGTTGCATCGAGATCGTCGATTCGGCGGAGATCAGCGAGCTTCCGGCCTGAAGGTCGCGACCGAGCCGCGGAACGTCGGCGCTCGCGAGGATCCTCAGCGGGCTGCCGCAGCACTCACCGGCCGCCGATGAGATTGACTCTCAGCGCAAATGCGTCAGAATTCGGGGCCTTCGAAGCAGATTCAGAGGGAATTTCCGGAGGTGACGCCATGTCGGTCGCGACGAAACCCGCCCTCACGGACGCATTGCTCGAGAAGTGCCGCGAGAGGGCCCCTCTCTACGACCGCGAGAACCGCTTCTGCCAGGAAGACTTCGACGAGTTGAAGGCCGCGGGATACCTTTTGATGGCCGTCCCGAAGGAGTTCGGCGGGGCGGGCCTGACCCTCGAGGAGGTGGCGCTCGAGACGCGCCGCCTCGCCCTCTACGCGCCCGCCACGGCGCTTTGCATCAACATGCACAACTATTGGGTCGGCGACGCGGCGGACCTCTGGAGAAGCGGCGACAAGTCCTGCGAGTGGATCCTGAAAGAGGCGGCCGCCGGAGAGGTGTTCGCCGCCGGGCACGCCGAGCACGGCAACGACATCCCGGGACTCCTTTCGACCACGAGGGCCGAGCGCGTCGACGGGGGCTGGCGCTTCACCGGGCGCAAGGCTTTCGGGAGCCTCACCCCGGTCTGGACTCGGCTCGGGCTGCACGCGATGGACACGAGCGACCCCAACGCGCCGAAGATCGTCCACGCCTACCTGCCGCGCGGCACGAAGGGCGCTACGGTCAAGGAGACGTGGGACGTGCTCGGGATGCGGGCGACGCGAAGCGACGACACCGTGCTCGAGGGGGCGTTCGTGCCCGACAAGTACGTCGCGCGCGTCATCCCCGCCGGCGTCGCGGGCGTCGACGCGTTCGTCCTCGGCTTCTTCACGTGGGCGATGGTGAACTTCGCGAACATCTACTACGCGATCGGCCTGAGGACGCGCGAGGTCCTCGTCGAGCAGCTCAAGACAAAAACGTCGATCGCGCTCACGCGGCCCATGATCTATCACCCGGAGGTCCAGCACGGCATCGCGGAGATCTCGCTCGAGCTCGAGGCGATCGGCCCCCACGTCGACGCGATCGCGCGGGACTGGACGCAGGGCGCCGTCGGCCCCGACTGGTTCCTGCGGCTCGTCGCGATGAAGTACCACGCCGTCGAGGGCGCGTTCCGGATCGTGGACCGCGCGCTCGACCTCTCGGGCGGGTTCGGCATGTTCAAGAAGAGCGAGCTCGAGCGACTCTTCCGCGACTGCCGCGCGGGCCGGTTCCACCCGGCGAACTCGGCGCTCACTCACGAAATCGTCGGGAAGCTGACGCTCGGGATCAGCCCCGACGAGCAGCCGCGCTGGGGCTGAGCCTTCCGACTCCGGATCGGACGCCTTCGGCTCGGGCATGAGGGCTCCGCGCCGAAGGAACTGTGGGGCAGCCTCAGGCCGGTGCGCGTGAAGCTTCGTCCGCGTCGCGCAGACGGCGGACGGCGGCGAGGAGCGATCGCCTTCTCTCCGCTGGAAGTTCCGGCGGCTCGAGCTGAGAAGCGGAATGACGTGGCGCGGCAACCGTCTCGCGATAGAGGCCGAGGAAGCCCCGGCACTTCGGGCAGGCCATGAGGTGTTCCTCCACTGGAACGCGGAGGTCTCGCTCGAGAGCCTCGTCGATGTAGTCGAAGAGAAGGTCCAAACGCCCTCCACACGTGAGCTCACGGCTCTCGCACAGGACGGGCTGGAGCCGCTCGGCCAGCGCCTGCCGGGCCCGGTGGAGACGCTGCCGCACGGCCGCGTCCGAGATCCCGAGAGCCGCCGCGACCTCCTTCGACGGGAACTCCTCGACGTCCCGCAGCACGAGGACCGCGCGCTCCTCGTCCGGAAGCTCCTCGATTTCGCCCCAGACGATTCTCGCGAGGTCGGCTTGGGCGACCGGATCGGGCTTCGGATCCGGGACGTTGCCGCCGGACTCGTCGCCGCTCGGGTCGGGGTCGAAGGTGTCCATCGGCGTCTCCCTTCGGCGGGTGCGTGACTTCAGGCGGGCGATCGCGGCGTTGATCGTGATGCGGTGCAGCCAGGTCGAGAGTGCTGCACGCCCGTCGAACTGGCCCATCGCCTTCCAGGCGGAGAGGAACGCGTCCTGCACGGCGTCCTCCGCATCGGGCCCGTCTCCGAGAAGCCGCCGCGCGACGCCAAGAGCCCTCGCTCCGTGCGCCCTGACGAATTCCTCGTACGCGGAGCCGTCGCCGCCCTTCAACCGCTGGACCAGTTCGATCTCGGTCATCGTGTCCGTTCGCCCTTACAGCTGATCGGGCCGCTTTGCGGCGATTTTCTTCCAGTTTTGATCGGCCTTGGCGATGTTACCCGGGATGTCGGTCACCCACTTTGACACGATCTCTTCGTTGAGGTTGAAGTACAGTTTTCCGTTCACGATCTTCCAGAGCCGGGGATTCCCGTCGAACTTCTTTCCCAGCGCGGCGCCGAAGGCGCAGAAGCCGCCGTACTGCGGCAGGTACTTGTCCGGGTTCGCCTTGAAGGCGTCGAGGTGCTCGGCGATCGCGAACCGGTAGGCGCCGCCACCGTGCACCGCCGTATAGGCGCCGACCCCGAGCGAGGGCCGCGCGTCCGTGAAGAAGGAGACGACGTCGTAGCCGTGAGCCGCGAGCGGCGCGCCCTTCTCCGTCAGGCCCGCCGAGAGGTTCACATCCGCCGCGGGCCCGGCAGCCGCTACGGAGAACGACGTCAGCAGCGACGCAGCGAGGATGGATTCGAGGATGAAGCTCTTCATGGGAGGTCCTTTCGGGGGACGGGTCTCCGTCCCCTCTGTCCCTTTGAGTGTCGCGAGGGGGGCTTTGTGACCGACGCCCGGAGGAATCAGCCCGCGGGGGCGGCTCCTGGGAACCGCCGGACGACCCTCAGGAACGCGGCGAGCCGTTCCTCGGCCGGATGCGCGCGGAGCTCCGCCGGCGTACCCGCCTGAGCGACCTCTCCGTCGAGAAGCACGACGAGGTGCCCGGCGAGAGCGAACGCTTCCGGCTGGTCGTGCGTCACGAGAAGCGTCGTGAGGCCCGTCTCGTCGTGGAGTTTGAGAAGCCACTCGCCGAGTTCGAGGCGAACGCCTGCGTCGAGAGCCCCGAAAGGCTCGTCGAGGAGGAGAACGCGCGGATTCACGGCGAGTGCCCGCGCGAAGGCCACGCGCTGCCGCTGGCCGCCGGAAAGCTCGGACGGGCGCCGATTGCCGAAGCCGTCGAGCTGGACTCGGTGGAGGAGCTCGTCCGCGCGCTGTCCGGCCTCCCGGCGTGGAACGTGCCGCACGCGCAGGCCGAAGAGGACGTTCTCGCGCACCGAGAGATGTCCGAAGAGCGCATAGCCCTGGAACACGAAGCCGACTCCCCGCTTCTGGACCGGTACGTTCGTCACGTCCTCGCCGTGCAGGAGAACGCGGCCCTCGTCCGGCTCCTCGAGCCCCGCGATCAGCCGGAGCACCGTCGACTTTCCGGCGCCCGACGGACCCAGGATTCCCGTGATCGCGCCCGTGGGCGCGGTGAACGAAACGCCCGCGACGGCCGGTGGGCCGTCCGGAGTGAAGCGGCGCTTGAGGTCCGTCACGACGACGCTCACGCCGTCCTCACCCGGGCTTCCTCCAGGTTCCGGGCTGCGAGCGTGACGAGAGCGAGGAATGTCAGAAGCGATGCGACGGCGAATGCGCCCGTGAAGTCGTACTCGTTGTAGAGGATCTCGACGTGGAGAGGCAGCGTGTTCGTCACGCCGCGGATGTGCCCCGACACGACCGAGACGGCGCCGAACTCTCCCATCGCGCGCGCGTTGCACAAAACGGCGCCGTAGAGGAGTCCCCAGCGCGCCTTCGGGAGCGTCACGCGGAAGAACGTCTGCCAGCCGCTGGCTCCGAGCGTGAGCGCGGCTTCCTCCTCTTCGTTGCCCTGCGCCTCGAGCACGGCCAGCACCTCGCGCGCGACGAACGGGAAGGTCACGAAGACCGTGGCGAGGACGATTCCGGGGATGGCGAAGATGATCTTCCAGTCGTGCGATGCGAGGAAGGGTCCGAGGAATCCCTGCCGCCCGAACAACAGGACGAACACGAGGCCGCCGATCACCGGAGACACCGCGAACGGAAGGTCGATGAGGGAGACGAGGAGGCCCTTTCCGCGGAATCGGAACTTCGCGACGAGCCATGCCGCGACGACTCCGAACACGAGATGCAGCGGCACCGCGATCGCGGCCGTGAGAAGCGTGAGCCGGATCGCGGAGAGAGCGGCGGGCCGGGTGATCGCCGCGAGATAGGCTGCCGGCCCCTTCTCGAACGCCTGCACGAAGACGGCCGCGAGCGGCACGATGAGGAAAAGCCCGAGAAAGAGGAACGCGGCGGCCAGGAAGCCCCGCCGGAGCGCCGGCGCCTCTGCGAGGGCGGGGGCGAGCCGGAAGCCGCGCCCGATCACGGTGGACGCGCCGGCCCGCAGACGCGTCCAGCGCTGCAGGGCGTTGATCGTGAGCACGAGGACGAAGGACGTGACGAGGAGGACGAGCGCGATCGCCGTGGCGCCGGCCGTGTCGTACTGCTCGAGCTTCGTCACGATGAGAAGGGGGGCGATCTCGGTGCGGAACGGCATGTTGCCCGACACGAAGACGATCGAGCCGTATTCGCCGAGCGCCCGCGCGAAGGCGAGCGTGAACCCCGTCAGGAGCGGCGGGAGGAGGTTCGGGAACACGATGCGCCCGAACGTCTGCAGACGCGAGGCCCCGAGGACGGCCGCGGCCTCTTCCAGCTCCGCGTCGAGATCCTCGAGGACGGGTTGGACCGTCCGGACGACGAACGGCAGACCGACGAACGCGAGCGCGAGGACGACACCGACGGGCGTGAAGGCGACCCTCAGGCCGAGCGGCTCGAGGAAGCGGCCGAGCCACCCGTGACTGGAATAGAGCGCCGTGAGCGTGAGGCCCGCGACGGCCGTCGGGAGCGCGAAGGGCAGGTCCACGATCGCGTCCACGAACGCACGTCCCCGAAAGCGATATCGCGCCAGCACCCACGCGAGGAGAAGGCCGAAGGCCGCGTTGAGGAGCGCGGCGGCGAGCGCCGCTCCGAAGGTCAGCCGGTAGGCCGCGAGCGCGCGCGGCGCCGTCACGATCCGCCAGAACTCCGCAGGAGAGAGTCCGGCCGTCTTCACGAAGAGGGCAGCGAGCGGCACGAGGACGAGGAGGCCCACATAGAGAAGCGTCACGCCGAGAGCGGGCCCGAACCCGGGCAGCACGCCGTGCCGGCGAGCTCCCCTCATCTGCCCGGCCGGTAGAGCTGGTCGAAGGTGCCGCCGTCGTCGAAGTGGATCTTCTGGGCCCGGCCCCACCCGCCGAAAACGTCGTCGATCGTGAAACAGGAGACTTTCGGAAAATCGCCCGCGTGAGAGGCCGCTGCCGTCGCGTTTCCCGGCCGGAAGTGGTGCTTCGCGGCGATCGCCTGCGCCTCGTCGGTGTACAGGAACTCGAGGTAGGCCTGCGCCGCGTCGCGCGTGCCGTGCTTGTCGGCGTTCCGGTCCACGAGGGCGACGGGCGGCTCGGCGAGGACGCTCACGGACGGGATGACGATCTCGAAACGGCCTTTGCCGACTTCCTTCGTGAGGAGGAGCGCCTCGTTCTCCCAGGCGATGAGGACGTCGCCGAGGCCTCGTTCGGCGAACGTCGTCGTGGCCCCGCGGGCGCCCGTGTCCAGTACGGAGACGTTCCGGAACAGGGCTGAAAGGAAGTCGCGCGCGGTCCTTTCGCTCCCTCCCGGCCTCTTCATCGCGTAACCCCAGGCGGCGAGGTAATTCCAGCGCGCGCCCCCGGAAGTCTTGGGATTCGGCGTGATGACCGCGATCCCGTTCCTCGCGAGGTCGTCCCAGTCCCGGATCCTCCTCGGGTTTCCCGTTCGGACGACGAAGACGATCGTGGAGGTGAAGGGGGCGCTGTTCCGCGGGAGGCGCGCCTGCCATGTTCCGGGCAGGAGGTCCGACCTCGACGCGATCGCGTCGATGTCTCCCGAAAGCGCGAGCGTCACGACGTCGGCCTCGAGGCCGTCGAGGACGGAGCGAGCCTGCTTGCCGGAGCCGCCGTGCGACTGGTTGATCGTGACCTTCTGTCCCGTCCTCTCGCTCCAGGCCTTCGCGAAGGCGGCGTTGATCTCCTCGTAGAGCTCGCGCGTGGGGTCGTACGAGACATTGAGAAGCGTCACCGGAGGTGGCGCCGCGAGAAGGGAAGACGAACGGACGGAAGACGAAGACGAAGACGAAGACGAAGAGAAAGAGAAGATTTCTATGAATGAAAGAGAGGCGAGGGCGGCCAGGATGCCGACGAAGAGGCCCCGGCGCAGGCCGGAAGGCACGCTGGCAGGCACGCCGCGGCGTGGGCCGGGAGCGCGCAAGAATCGAACGGCCGGTGCCATGCCTTATTCCTTTCTAAGAAAATCCTTATTCTTCTTTATTATATTAGTTATCCCACTAGTTTAGTCAAGTATTATCGAAGGGGAGAGAATCCCCCCCATGAAGCTCACCCGGCGCAGCGAGTACGCACTGCTCGCGCTCATTCACCTCGCCCGCGCGAAGGGGGACGGCTACGTCGCCGTCGCCGCGATGGCCGAGGCGCAGG
>DATIFW010000226.1:0-6403 GCA_035455045.1 Thermoanaerobaculia bacterium
CTCGCCAGCGCCGGTCGACGAGCGCGGCGGTGCCTGGATCCACCTCCACGACCTTCGGCATCCAGGGCTTCGTCCGGGCGTCCAGGACGGCGGGAGGCGTGAACGCGATGTGGTTGCGAACCACGTCATGCCGGGCGTGAATGTCGGCGGCGGGCTCGAACCGCGTGAACACGTGCCAGAGGAACGCGCGTTCGTCTCTCGCCGCTGCCTCCGCATCGTCGGCGAGGACCACGAGCGGCCAGCCTGCGACCGCGGAGTCTCGGGCGAGGCGCTCTGCGAAGGAGCGGTCGGAATCGAAGGACGGTCCGTCCACGACGAGCGCGCCGGGACAGAAGACGGCCGCGCTGCGAGCGCCCTGGGGCAGCGCGCCGTGGAACTCGCGCGGAAGCTCGCGAATCGCATTCCCGAGGCCCAGGAGGACGCCTTTGCTGCCCTCGTTCACCTTCGGGCCCGTGTAGTCGAGCGTGTCCATCGCGAGGTTGGAGAACACGAAGAGGTCGGTCTCGAACCGGCAGCGAGCCAGGACGTGCCCGAGGAGGCCGCGGAAGTCGCGCAGGTCGCGCTTCGCATCGGTGACGAGGAGGAACTTCGTGAGGGCGAGCTGACCCTCCCCCAGGATGCGGAAGGCCGAGGTCATGGCCTCGCGGCCGTACCGGTCCTTCACGACCGCGGCCGCGAGCGAGTGGAAGCCCGTGTCCCCGTAGCTCCAGAGGTCGACGACGGTCGGCATCACGAGCGGAAACATCGGGGACAGCAGCTCCTGCAGCAGGTCGCCGATGTAGAAGTCCTCTTGCCGCGGCTTCCCGACGACGGTCGCCGGGAAGATCGCGTTGTGCCGCCGGTAGATCCGGGCGACTTCGAAGACGGGATAGTCGTGCGCCAGCGAGTAATAGCCGTAGTGATCTCCGAACGGTCCCTCCGGCTTCCGGACTTTCGGCGGCACGAACCCGACGAGCGCGAACTCGGCGTCGGCAACGAGGCGGTGGGGGTGAGACGGCACGCTCGTCATGGGTAGCTTCCTCCCGAGAAGGAGCGAAGCGACGAGGAGCTCCGACAGGCCTTCGGGCAGGGGCGCGACCGCCGCGAGGATGAGCGCAGGAGGACCACCGAGGAAAACCGTGAGCGGCAGCGCCGAGCCCCGCGCCTCGGCCTCGTGGTAGTGGAATCCGCCGCCCTTCGCGATCTGCCAGTGGACGCCCGCCGTCCGCGGGCCGTGGATCTGCATGCGGTACACGCCGAGATTCGACTGGCGCCCTTGCGGCCGGCCCGCCCGGCCGTCCGAAGGAAGCTCCGAATAGACGAGGGGCAGCGTCAGGAACGCCCCGGCGTCCTCCGGCCATTGCGTGAGCGCGGGAAGGCGCGTGAGATCGGGCGCGTCGTCCACGACGTCCCGCACGGGCGCGACCGCCGCGCGTTGCGTTCCCACGCGCAAGGCGGCGCCGAGGAACGACCGGAAGGCCCAGAGCTTTTCGCCCGTCGGGGGAAGGAGCTCGATCGCGGCGCGCGCCGCCGTTTCGACGAACTCCCGAGGCTTCCGGCCGAAGGCGAGCTCGAGGCGCTTTTGCGTGCCGAAGAGATTCGTCACGACGGGGAAGTCGGCGCCTTTCGGCCGCTTGAAGAGGAGCGCCTTGCCGCGCGCCTCGATCACGCGGCGGTGGATCTCGGGAATCTCGAGTCGCGGGTCGGCCTCCGCCTCGACCGTCGCGAGCTCGTTCTCGCGGCGAAGGAGGTCGAGGAAGACGTGGAGATCCTTCACGGGTTGGGCGGCGTCTTCTCGGCGGCGGCGAGATCCGAGAGGCGGGTACGCTGCAGTCGATCGAGGAAGTCTCTTCGCGTGGATGAGAGGACGGCGCCCACGGGACCCGCGACGGATGGAAAGGCGCGCTCGAGGTCGTCCCGCCTCTCGAGCGCGAGAGCGACGTCGCCGAGGGTGATTTCCGACGCAGGTCGGCCGAGGACGAACCCGCCGCCTCGCCCGCGCTTGCTCCTCAGGAGGCCGCGGTCCACGAGGCGCCCGAGCACCTTGGAAAGGAACGGCGCGGGAACGCCCGCCGCCTGCGCGATCGAGTCGACCCCGCGCCCTTTTCCCTGCGGCCCGCGGGGGTCGAGAAGAGGCAGCGCGGCGAAGGCGATCTCCTGGGCGCGCGTGAAGAACACCGCGCTCAGCCGCCGGCCAGATAGCGGTACTGGGCGACCGTGAGCGGTACGACCGAAAGCCGTCCCATCCTCACGAGCGGCGACCTCTGGAAGAGCCTCTGGGACTTGATCTCGGCGAGCGTGATCGGAGAGGGCAGGGGCTTCTCCGCCGCGATCACGACGTGCGGGTCCGTCGGGCTCTTCGGGTCGGTGTCGGCGGAAAGGACCCTGGCGAGGCCCACTGCCGCCTTCACGTCGCCCGTGTGGTAGATCACGAGCCGGTCGCCCTTCTTCGTGGAGAGCAGGTGGCGGATCGCCACGGGGTTCCGGACCCCGGTCCAGACGGTCTGCTTCTCCTTCACGAGGTCGTCGAAGGAGTAGTCCGAAGGCTCGGTCTTGAGCAGGAAGTCAGCCATGCCCGGACTATACAAAAGGAACGGGAAACGTCCGGTGGGCGTCGGTTTCCGTGAGACAAAACCACGCCGCCTTTTCGCCGTCTAATGGAATGGATGGAGGAAAGCGACGAGGCCGCCATCGCGCGAGTGCGGCTGGGGGATCTCGACGCATTTCGCCTGCTGGTGGACCGCCACGGCCGATCGATCCACCGACTCGCCTATCGGATCACCTGCAGCCAAGAGGACGCGCAGGACATGACACAGGAAGCATTCATCAAGGCCTATCGCCGGCTCGACAAGTTCGACTCTCGCGCCTCGTTCGCAACCTGGCTCCGCTGCATCGCGTCGAACTGCTGCCTCGACCTCCTAAGGTCCCGGCGACGGCGCCTCGAGACGGCTTTTTCCGAGGGAGAATCGTTCCCGTCGCGCGCCCCCGGCCCGGACCGCGTGGCTCAGAGCACCGACCTCTCACGCGACGTCCTCGCCACGCTCCGCACGCTGAGCCCGCGGGAGCGTGCGGCCTTCATCCTCCGGCATTTCGAAGGTCTGTCCATCGCCGAGATCGGCCCCGCCCTCGGCCTCAGCAGGAACGGCACGAAGCAGTCCATCTTCCGTGCCGTCCGGAAGCTGCGCCGCGCGCTGGGACCGCACGTGGGCTCTTTCACCGGGGCGCCGGAGCCGATGCCGTGACAAGAGGCATGGCTCCAGGGACGCATCCGACCGACGAGGCTCTCGTCCTCTCCCGCTGGGGCGAAGGGGACTCCGCGGCCGTCCGCGAACATCTCTTCTCGTGTTCTCTCTGCCGCGAACGAGACGCGTCGAACGCGGCCGTGCTCGACGCGGTTTCCCGGGCGCTCGAGACCGATGCCGCGCCGGCCACGCCCGATGCGCTCTGGGCGCGCCTCGCTCCGCGGCTCCGCGAGAGAGCGCCGGGGCCGCGGCTCCTGCGGTTCCCGCTCCGTCGCTTCCTGCCCCCGCTCACCGCGGCGGCTCTCCTCGCCCTCGCGTTCCTGGCGGGTCGTCGCTGGCCCGCGCACCGGCCGGTTCCCGAGGCGTCGAAGGTCGAAGTCAAGGAGCGCATCCTTTTCCTCGCCGTCTCCGACCACCTCGAGCGCTCCGAGATCCTCCTTCTCGAGCTCGCGAACGCGCCCGCCGGCGGAACGATCGACGTCTCTTCCGAGAAAGTGCGCGCGTCGGATCTCCTCCTCTCGAACCGTCTGTACCGGCAGACCGCCGGGTCTTCGGGCGATCCCATGATCCAGAGCGTTCTCGACGATCTCGAACGGGTGCTTCTCGACGTCGCCCATGGCCCGTCGCAGCTCGGCGAATCGGAGCTCGACTCGTTGCGCCGGCGGATCGAAACCCAGGGGCTGCTTTTCAAAGTGCGCGTCCTCGCGTCGCGCGCGAAAACCCCGGAACACATCCAGGAAAGGAACCGCACGTGACGTACAGAAAGGTCCTCTCTCTCGCCGGGATCATCGTGATCCCGGCCCTCCTTCTCTCTCCGGCGTCCGCTGCCGCTTTTCCGCCGCCGGAGCCCGGGGCCGCGGACGCCCCGTACGAAAAAGGCAAAGAGGCCCTCGACGCGGGCAAATGGGAGCAGGCGCTGGGGGCATTCCGCGAGATCGTGCGGGACAAAGGGCCGAAGGCGGACGCTGCCACGTACTGGATCGCCTACGCCCAGAACAAGCTCGGCCGGTCCGCGGAAGCGCTTGCGACGCTCGCCGACCTGAAGCGACAGTACGCGAAGAGCCCGTGGCTCAAGGACGCTCGCGCGCTGGAGGCCGAGATCCGGCCGGATAGCCGCGTCGTTTCCGAAGCGGACGGAGACGAGGAGCTGAAGCTGATGGCCATCAACGGCCTCATGACTTCCGATCCCGAGCGGGCGCTTCCGCTCCTCGAGAAGCTTCTCCGGAGCAACCAGTCGACGGCGCTCAAGGAACGGGCGCTCTTCGTCCTCGCGCAGAGCAAGGCGCCGCGCGCGCATGGGATTCTCCTTTCGACGGCGCAGGGAACCACGAATCCGGAGCTTCAGGAGAAGGCGATCCGGTACCTCGGCATGATCGGAGCGCGGGAGGATCTCGCGACGCTCTACCGGACTGCGACCTCACGAGAGATCAAGCGCAGTGTCATCAAGTCGATGATGCTCGGCGGCGACTCCGAACACCTCGCCGAGCTCGCGAAGGGCGAGAAGGACCCGGAGCTTCGAGGCGAGGCCATCCAGAAGCTCGGCATGATAGGCAAGGAAAAGACCGCCGCTCTGCTTCGAGACATCTATCGGTCCGATCCCGACAGGAGCGTGAAGAAGCGGGTTCTGCAGGCTTACTTCCTCCAGGACAACGTGCACGCGCTCCTGGAAATCGCCCGGGGCGAGAAGGACCGCGAGCTGAAGACCGAGGCCGTGAAGAAGCTTTCGCTGATGCAGTCGAAGGAAGCGACGGATTACATGATGGAGATCCTCGAGAAATGACGGGCGCCGCGCTTCTCCTGGGCCTCATCTTCGAGGTGTCGGGGCCGCCGCGGCCGGCGACCCCGGACCTCGCGAGCGCGGTTGCCGCGGCCGCAGGAACGAAGGGGCCGGTCTGGATCGCGTGGGAAGTGCCGGTCGCGAACCCCGATTCCCACTCCTGCTGTTATTCCACACTCGACAGCTTCGACCGCGGGGCGCGGATGACGGGGCGGTGCGTCCTCGAGGGAGACCGTTCGTGGACGATGTCCAACGGCGGAGAAAACGGAAACGCGCTCGTCGACCCGGACGAGCACCGCATGCTCGTCGTCCTGGTCCGCATGGAAGACGGGAAAGTCGTGCGCGTCCGGAGCGTCTCGGAGGACTGTCCTGTCGACACGGGATCCGTACCGGCGCGCCTCCTGACCGGCGTCAAGCCGGCCGAAAGCGTGGCGTTTCTCGCGTCCCTCGCACGCCGCGGAACGGGCGGAAAGAAGGAAGGGGTCCTCGCCGCTCTCGCGTCCCACGCCGATCCGGCGGCGATCCCCGCGCTCATCGACCTCGCGCGCCACGACGCGAGCGACCACGTGCGCGGCCAGTCGCTCTTCTGGCTCGCGCAGAGAGCGGGAAGGAAGGCGGTGGGCGCCATCACGGACGCGATCGCGAACGATCCCGAGACCGAGGTCAAGGTGAGGGCCGTCTTCGCGCTCTCGCAGCTCCCGAAAGACGAGGGCGTGCCGCTCCTCATCGACCTCGCGCGAAGGAACCGGAACCCCGCGGTCCGGAAGAAGGCCATGTTCTGGCTCGGCCAGTCGAAAGACCCGCGCGCGCTCGCCTTTATCGAGGAAGTGCTTCTGAAGTAGCGCCAGCCGCGCGTTCAGCCCACCTGCCTCAGGGCATCGGTGATTCTCGTGAACGCCGCGCGGCCGGCGGGGAAAAGGCCGCCGAAAAACCCCATCACGAGCGAGAAGACGACGCCCGTCACGAGGAGCGCCGGCGTGAGGCGAAAGGCGAACACGACCTCGGAGAACGTCGCGAAGTTCGTCGTGCCGGTCACGCCCGAGAGCGCGAGCTTCACGGCGAGGAGGCCGAGGACGCACCCGAGAGCTCCGCCGAGGAGCGCGAGGCACAGCGACTCGAAGACGAAAGACAGAAGCACGGAGATGCGCGAGAACCCGAGCGCGCGGAGCGTCGCGATCTCGCGCGTGCGCGCCGAGACGGCAGCGTACATCGTGTTCATCGCGCCGAAGCAGGCGCCGATCGCCATCACGACGCCGACGAAGAAGCCGAGGAACTTGATCGGCGCGGCCGTCGACGTCTGCTCGTCGTAGTACTTCCGCTCGTTCTTCCCCTCGAGCGCCAGGCGCGGGTCCGCGGCGAGGCCCGCCAGCAGCTGGTCGCGGCCCGCCCGGTCGGTTGTGCGGGC
>DATIFW010000227.1:0-4978 GCA_035455045.1 Thermoanaerobaculia bacterium
CTGAGGTCGAGGTCCCGTTGCACCTCTTTCATCGCCTTGATCATGGCGGCTTCGGTCAAGTGCGGCTCCTGCAAGAACTCTTTGATCTTCTCCTTGAACCGGTGTTTGACGGAGGGCGGGACCGCCATCGTCAGCTTGTGCGACTCGAACGTGAGCAGCTCGATCAGGTCCGGCATGTTAGGTCTCCCTTAGAGTTCGGGCGGAACGAGTCCGACCTCGGCGAAGAGCCTCTCCGTGTCCTCGCCGAGGCACGGAGGGGCGACGGGCGGAGGATCTGAGAATCCTTCGAAGAAGAAGGGCGGACGCACCGTGGAGACTCTCCGGTCGCCTTTCCGGGTCACCAGAACGGACTCGAGTGCGCGCGCCTGCGGCGCGCGAAGAGCATCGAGGACGCCGAGCACCGGGCCCGCGGGGATTCCACAAGCCTTGCACCGCACGAGCCACGTCTCGCGGGTGCCGGCTTTGAAGACCTCTTCGAGGATCGGGACGAGCTCCGCGCGGTTCGAGACACGTCCCTCGTTCGTGGCGAAGCGGGGATTCGTGACCAGGTCCGGCCGCCCGATGACCCTTTCACAGAGAATCTCGAACTGACGATCCGTCCCGACGGCGAGAAGGAATCCGCCGTCCGACGCCTCGAAAGCGCGATACGGCTCGATCGTCGCGTGTGAATTCCCGTGGCGCGTGGCCTCCCGGCCCGTGACGAGCGCGGACCCCGCGACGTTGACGAGCGCGGCGAGTCCCGTCGAGACGAGGTTCGTCTTCACGTGAGCCCCGGTTCCGTCGCGTCCGCGCGCCCGGAGCGCACCGAGGATCGCCGTCACCGCGGACCACCCGGCGAGCACGTCGACGACCGCGACGCCCACCTTGTGAGGGCTTCCGTCCTTCGGCCCCGTGATCCACATGAGGCCCGTCGCACCCTGCGCCAGGAGGTCGAAGCCTGGTTCACCGGCTTCCGGCCCCACGTCCCCCGCGCCGGAGATCGAGCAGGCGATGAGGCGCGGATTCAGCGCGCGGAGCGACTCGACCCCGAGACCGCGCCGCTCGAGCGCGCCCGGAAGGAAGTTCTCGACGAGAACATCCGCTCTCGCGGCCCAGCGCCGCACGAACTCCGCTCCGGCCGGGGTCCCGAGATCCACGGCGGCCGATTCCTTCCGCCGATTCACCGAAAGGAAATAAGCCGACTCGCCGTCGAGCTCGGGCGGCTTCCAGCCGCGCGAAAAGTCGCCGCCCCGCGGATCCTCGACCTTCACGACCCGCGCCCCGAGGTCCGCGAGCACCATCGTGGCGAGCGGGCCAGCGAGGACGCGCGACAAGTCGAGGACGACGACTCCTTCGAGCGGCGGGCGTCGATTGGGGCTCATACCCCCTCGAACCTCAAAACAGCGGCCTCTTGACGACGAGGATGGTCGTGTCGTCGGAGGGCGGGCCCTCGCCCACGTGCAGGCGCCAGTCCGCGAGAAGAGCTTCGATGATGGAATCGGGCGGGCGGCGCCAGAGGCTCGTGGATTCGAGGATCGTGCGGGGCCGTTCGAAGCCGTAAGGCACGTCGAAGCGGTCGGGCCCTTCGAAGAGTCCGTCGGATGCGAGGACCAGAACGCCGCCCTTCGGGATCTCGACCGGGACGTCCACGTACGTTCGCTTCGGACCCTGGCCGAGCGGCAGGCCGGAGCCCACGACCTCGAATGTCTTTCCTTCGTGCAGCAGGATCGGAAAGGGGTGCCCCGCGTTCGCAAGGAGGCCCGCACCGCTCGCGGGGTCGAGGCGCAGGAGCGCGACCGAGGTGAAGAGCCGAGCGCTGCGGCCCATGCGCAGGACGCGGTCGATCTCCACCAGGATCTCCGACGGCTTCTGCCCGGCCTTCACGAGGCTCGAGAGCGCGGCCATGACCATCGCCTGCTGGATGCCGCAGGAGTAGCCGTGTCCCGACACGTCGCCGGCCGCGATCCAAAGGGCGCCCGACTCGTCCCGCACGAAGTCGTAGAGGTCGCCGCCCGCCTCGGTCGCGAGGATCGTCTTCACGGACAGCTCGAGCCCCGCCACGGCGGGCGGCTTCTCCGGCAGCTGGGAGAGCTGCATGCGGGAGAGAAGGTCCATCTCGTATTTCACGCGCCTTTCCGACTCGAGGCGCCTCACGTAGTGGGGCGCCTCGAGGCGGCCCTCCTCGTCGCGCTCCGGCCGCGCCAGTCCGACGGCCCCGGCCGTGGCGATCGCGAGGAGCGGGCCGACCGTCAAGAGCGCGGCGAGCAGATTGCCGTCGAGATGCATGCACGCGACGAGCGCGTCGCGCAGGAGCGCGGACGAGACGGCCGCGACGAGGAGCGCCGCGAGCCCGTAGCGGTCGAACGCCCACAGCAGCACCGCCGCGAACGCGAGCGAGAGGGCGAAGGCCGCGCCCCAGGGATGAAGGGGCATCGAAACCGAGGAGTAGAGCCCGAAGAGGACGGCCGCGGCGACGCTTGCGAACCGGCGCGGCACCACGAAACGGAAGAGCGCGACGAAGAGCGCGAAGAGCGCCGTATCGAACGCGCCTTCGAAGAAGGGCCCCTTTTGCGCCTGGAAGAGCGGATACGGGAACGACGGCGCCGACGGCCACACGCCCGAAGGCGCAGCGAGGGCGGCCGCGGAAAAGGCCAGCAGGGAGACCCCCACGAGCGCGGCGCCTCCGCCGAGGCCCGCCAGGATCGCCCGCCCGCCGCGCGGGCCCAGGCGGCCCGCCGCGAACGCGTCGAGGCTCGTCGTGAAGCCCGGCACCGTGTCGCGGAGAAGCGATTCCGCCACGGTCCACAGACCCAGGAAATAGAGAAGCAGGAAGATCCGGACTGCGATCACGAAGCCGACGAGGCTGCCGACGTTCGCGTCGTCGCCGAGGCCCGCCGCGATTTCGTAGACCGCCGCGAGCAGGACGAGGGCGATTCCGATCCTGAAGCCGAGACGGCGCTTGTAGAGGAGGACCCCGAAGAGCGTCACGACGAGGAGAAACAGGAGAAGTCTCGGCAGGAACCTGTAAAGCTGCCGGGTGATCCCTTCGGCGTTGAACCGCCTCGGCGCGTCGGGATCGGAGAGCTGGCGGGAGGCGGAGAAGAGCACGTTTCCGCGTTCCGAAAGGACGATGCACTCCGGAGGCCCTCCGGACGGGGGCACGAGCGGGCGAACCCGGATCACCGCGTTCCCTCCCGAGAACTCGAATTCGGATCCCACCCTCGACTGCCCCGCCGCGAGCGGAGCCTCGATGCGGTCGAAGAACGCCCGGCGAAGCGGCTGGACCTTCGGGTCGGCTTCGAACAGCGAGCCGGCGGGTCTCCATTGAAAAGCCTGAAGGGAGCCGTCGGGGGAGAACGCGAACTCCGCGGGGCCGGTTCCCGTCTTCGGAACGTCGAGGCTGCCCTCCACGGTCCAGGCCATCGCACCACCGGTCGATTCGAGGTACGGCGCCGCGTCGCGCCGGAGGCGGCGATAGGCCCGCTCGAACGTCGTCGCGGCTTCCGGCCGGCCCTCGAGGGCGAGGGAGGCGCGCGAAAGCGTTCCGCCGGCGGAAACGGCGATCGCACGGGCCTTCTCGATCAAGCCCGAGGGGCGGGGATTCGGCGCACGCCACTCCGGAAGGACGCGCAGGGCCGCGAAGAATCCGGCCACGAGGAGGAGCGCGCCCACCCCCAGCGCGGCCCGGGGCAGGCGCGGCCTGGATCTCGCGCTCAAGACCGCGAGCCGACGGGGGTCAGCGTCATCCCGGCCGTCATCTCGAGCATGCGGTCGATCGAGCGCTTCGCCTTGACTCTCACGTTTTCCGGAACTTCGATCGACGGCGAGAGGTCGCGCAGGCAGAGATACAGCTTCTCGAGCGTGTTGCGCTTCATGTGGGGGCAGGTGTTGCACGCGCAATCCGCGTCCGGCGGCGCGGGGATGAAGGCCTTCTCAGGCGCCGCACGCCGCATCTGATGGAGAATCCCTTCCTCGGTCGCCACGATGAACGCCGTCTTCGGCGACGTCGTCACGTGCTTCAGGAGGCCCGACGTGGAGGCCACGACGGCCGCGTGGCGCAGGATCCGCTCTTCGCACTCCGGATGCGCGATGACCTCCGCGCCGGGATTTCGCGTCATGAGGTCCACGAGCTTCTTCTCCGAGAACGTCTCGTGCACGATGCACGTTCCCGGCCACACGACGAACTTGCGGTTCAGCTTCTTCTCGAGCCATGCGGCGAGGTTGCGGTCCGGCGCGAACACGACCGGATCGGGGATCTGCCTCAGGATGACCTCGGCCGAGGACGACGTCACGATGACGTCCGAGAGCGCCTTCACGCCCGCCGAGCAGTTGATGTAGCTGACGACCGTGTGGCCCGGATACTTCTTCAGCCATTCTTCGAAGAGCGGGGCCGGGCAGCCGTCCGCGAGCGAGCAGCCGGCCTCGAGATCCGGCACGACGACCGTCTTTTCCGGGGTGAGGATCTTCGACGTCTCGGCCATGAAGTGGACGCCCGCGAAGGCGATGACCTTCTCCGAGACCTGCGTCCCGCGCCGCGCGAGCTCGAGCGAGTCGCCCACGAAGTCGGCGAGGTCCTGGATCTCGGACTCCTGGTAGTAGTGCGCCAGAACGACCGCGTTTCGCTCCTTTTTGAGGCCGCGGATCGAGGCCTCGAGATCGAGCGACGGGTCGACGGGCGCGGGGCGTGCGATCGGGAGCGCGCTCATTCCACGATCTTAACGCCCGCCCCGAGGCGTTTCTTCCCTTTGCTACACTCGCGCCGCCGGGCCCGGAGCCCCAAGGCCCGCGACCACGTCATGAACGCCGAAGCGCAGGTCCTGGCCCCTTCCCGGTCTTCACAGTGGATCGCGAATCCTCGCTGGGACCTCGTGGTCCTGACGCTGTCCGCGGCCCTCGTGGCCGTTCCGCCGCTCGTGCATTCGCTCGGAAGGACGACGGCCGGAGGCGTGGACCTCCTCATCACGCTTCTCATCGGCGGCCCGCACATGTACGCGACGTT
>DATIFW010000228.1:0-12077 GCA_035455045.1 Thermoanaerobaculia bacterium
CGAGCGCGGCGGCGAGATCGGGCTCCACTACGATCGAGCCGCGGGCGGTGTTCACGATCACGACGCCGCTCTTCATCTTGGCGAGCGTGTGCTCGTTCACGAGGCCGCGCGTCTCGGCCGTGGCGGGGACGTGGAAGCTGATGAAGTCGGCGCGCAGGAAGAGCTCGTCGAGGTCGTCCACGAGCTCGGCGAGGGCGTGATTCGCGATGTGCGGGTCGTAGGCGATGACCTTCATCCCGAAGGCCTGGGCCCGCCGCGCGACCTCCGTGCCGATCAGGCCGGCGCCGACGAGGCCGAGCGTCTTGCCGAAGAGCTCGGTGCGCTTGAGCTCCTTCTTGAGAAAGCGCCCCTGCTTGAGGCCCGTGTGCCCTTCGACGAGGCGGCTCGGGACGGCGAGCATGAGCGCCATCGCGAGCTCCGCGACGGCGACCGAGGATGCGCGCGGCGTGTTCTTCACGTCGATCCCGCGGTCGCGGCAGGCCTGGATGTCGACGTTGTCGAGGCCGACGCCGCCCCGGATCACGAGCTTCAGGTTCGGCGCACCGTTGAGGAACTCGTTCGTGACCTTCGTCTTCGACCGTACGAGGACGACTTCGGCGTCCTTGAGGCACGCCGGGTCGGTGAACACCTCGCCGAAAGGGGCGAGGCGGCCGGGAAGGGACTCGTCGAAAGCGTCGGCAATCAGGATCTTCATGGAATCCTCCCTCCAATTCCCTTCAAACCTAGGGCTGGGGGAAAGACCCGGCATGATCCAGACGAATCAGGCGGGGAAGGGACCCGGGGAGTTCTCTTAGAAAGAGAAAGAGAGAGACCGGGGGATCTTCTTAGAAAAGGAAGAGGGAGGACCCACGGAGGCCGGGGGTGCGCTTCATGCAGGCGGCGCCCAGGGCCTTGCATTCTTTCCCTCTAAGAAATCCTATCCGGCGTTCTCCTCATCCGTTCGGTCGCCTCAGGAGATTGACCGCCTCCGTGAGCGCCGGAGTGCCTTCGCCGCTCTCGGACTTTTCTTCAGGCTCCAGCCGAGGCCCCTCGTCGCCCTCGCCCGGGGCGAGGAACAGGTTCGTCTCGACGCCGTGCTGCTTCGTGTACATCTCGTAATACCGGCCGCGGGCGGCGTAGAGCAGGGCGTGCGTGCCGCGTTCGACGATGAGGCCGTTCTCGACGACGAGGATCTGGTCCGACCGCCGGATCGTGGAGAGCCGGTGCGCGATGACGAACGTCGTGCGCCCTTTCATGAGGAACGACAGCCCCTCCTGGATGAGCGCTTCGGACTCGGAGTCGAGGCTCGACGTCGCCGCGTCGAGGATGAGGATGCGCGGGGCCGCGAGGATCGCCCGCGCGATCGACACGCGCTGGCGCTGCCCCCCCGAGAGCTTCACGCCGCGCTCCCCGACGACCGTGTCGTATTTCTTCTCGAAGGCCTCCGCGAACTCGTCCACGCGCGCGATCCGGCACGCGCGAAGGATCTGCTCGTCCGTGGCGTCCGGGCGTGAGAACGCGACGTTCTCGCGGATCGTGCCGTCGAAGAGGAACGTCTCCTGAAGGACGACGCCGAGCGCGGTCCGGTAGGAGTCGAGGCGCACCGTCGAGAGGTCCACGCCGTCGACGCGCACGGTGCCGCCGGTCGGGACGTGGAAAGCGGCCACGAGGCCGATGATCGTGCTCTTCCCCGAGCCCGAGGGCCCGACGAGCGCGGTCACCGTCCCCGGCGGGCACTGGAAGGTGACTCCATGGAGCACCTCCTTCCCCTCTTCGTACGCGAACTTCACGTCCTCGAACAGCACGTCGCCCACGATTTCGTCGAGCGTGACCGTCCGCCGCGGATCGGCGTCCTCCGGTCTCTCCGAAAGGATCTCGCGCGTCCTCTCCAGCCCCGCGAGGGCCTCCGTGAGCTGGGTTCCGATCGCGACGATCTGGAAGATGGGCGCCACGAGGAAGCCCATGAAGATCGTGTACGTGAAGAATCCACCGAGCGTGAGCGTTCCGGCGAGAATCTGGCGCGCTCCGACGTACATCACGACCGCGCCGACGACCCCCAGCATGACGGTCGAAGAGAGGCTCATGATGCTCGTGGACGTGAGCGTCTTGAGCACGTTGTCGAGCAGCCGCTTCACGCCGGCCGCGAAGACGCCCTCCTCCCGCGCCTCGGCGTGGTAGCCCTTGACGACGCGCACGCCGCCGAGCGACTCCATGAGCCGGCCGGTGACCTCCGCGTTGATCTTTCCGCGCTCGCGGAAGATCGGGCGGATCGTGCCGAAGGCCCGGTTCAGGACGACGCCGAAGCCCACGAGGAAGCCGAACGCGAGGAGCGTCATCGTCGTCGAGATCTTGAAGAGCACGACGAGCGCGATCGCCGCGGTCAGGAGGCCGCCGGCGAACTCGACGAGGCCCGTGCCGATGAGGTTCCGCACGCCCTCGACGTCCGTCATGATGCGCGACACGAGCGCGCCGGTCTTGTTCGCGTCGTAAAAGGTCACGGGCAGCCGCCCGATGTGGGCCTGGACCTTCCGCCGGAGCTCGGCGATGAGGCGCTGGGCCGCCTTCGAGAGAAGCTGCGTGAGCGAGAACGACGTGACGCCCTGGATGAGCGTCGCCGCGATCACGGCGCCCAGCAGCGGCAGGAGCATGTCCATCCGCCGTTTGCCGATCACGTCGTCGATCAGGAACTTCGTCGAGGCGGGCAGGACGAGTCCCGACACCCGGTTGATCGCCATGAGGACGAAGCCGAAGGCGAGAATCCCCTTGCGGGGAGCGACGAGCGCCTTGATGTCCGGCATGAGCGCCCGCAGGCGTACGGACTTCGGGAGCTTCGGCCGCTCCTCGCGGACCCGTCCGGGCGATCGCTCGGCGCCCGGAAGGCGTCCCATGGGGTTCTTCACCGCGGCCACGGATCCTCCTCGGTTTCCGAGAACGCGACGCCTCGCGCGGCCAGCCCGTCCCTGAAGGCCCTGAAGAGCTCGGGTCGCCCGCCGAGCAGCTCTAGGGGAAGCACCCCCGGTTCGCTTAGCGAGCGCGACGCGAGGAGCTCCGCCGCGATGACGCACGGGAAGCCCGTCGTGCGCGCCATCGACGTCGCGCCCGTCCTCACGTCGGTCCGGTCGAAGAGGTCGTGGACGAGGCGGACCGGCCGGCCGGCGCGCGAGCCGCGCGACTCGACGCGGAGGACGGTGAACTCCTCTTCGCCCTCGGGTCTCTTCCACAGGGCGAAGAGAAGCGCTTCGGCGACCGCGCGCGGCGGCACGCGCGTGCCGCCTGCCTCGACGGGCTCGTCCCCGAGGAAACCGCTGTCGCGCAGGAGGCGCATCTTCTCGGCGTGTCCCGGCCAGCGCAGCGTCTGCTCGCGCAGATTTCGCGCCTTCACCGTCTTGAGAACGGTGCGGAGGCCGTCCGTCAGGAAGGCCTCGAGCGTCCCGACGCCCGGCACGTCGAATCGGGTCACCTCCGACAGGGCGGGCCTCGTGACGAGGTTGCCGTCCTCGACGAGGCGCGCCGGCCGCGCGTATTCCTCGATGACGTCGGTCGCGGAGAACACGATGCGGTACTCCCACGGCGGCACGCGCCGGAACGGGAGGCCCCCGACGGAGATCACGATCGAGTCGACCGCGTCGAGCCGCGCGGCCGCACGCCCGCACGCGAGGTTCGACAGGCCCGGCGAGACGCCGCAGTCCACGACCGCGGGAACGCCCTTCTGCTTCGCGAGGCCGTCCAGGGCGAACGGGTCCTCCGGAGAGAAGGAGATGTCGGCCACCGGCTTGCCGGCTTCGATCACCGTCCTGAGCATCGCGTGCCCGAGGAAGCCGGGCACGGCGCCGACGGCGACATCCGCGGATGCGACGGCCGCGGTGACCGCCGCCGAGCTCGCGAGGTCGAGGCGTTGGATCGCGACCCGCGGCCGACCCGTGAAGAAGCCGAGGGCGTCCTCCGAGCGGTCACAGACGAGAACTTCGAACCTCCCGTCGTCGGCGAGCGCTCTGGCGATGAGGGATCCGACCAGGCCGGCTCCGAGGACGGTCACGCGCATGGCGCGGATTATGGCGGAACCTCTTCACGGCAATCGCAATCGCGTGCGAAAGGGCTGTTCGCGCGCCGGATCGCTCACGTGCTGGAAGTAGAAATGACGGAACCTCTCGTAGTCGTTCTTCACGGTCTCGTCGAGCTCGGTGGGCATGCGGGCGATGTAACCATCCAGCCGGGCGGGGAAATCCGGGAAGACTGCGCCCCGACGCTTCCACTCCGCGAGCACGAGCGGGTCCCAGTGAAGGAGAACGCCCCTCACGCGTCCGAATCCGATCGGCACGACGGGAATGTACGCGCGAAAGGCGCTGCTGAAGGCGAGGTGGAGCTTCCGGTCATCCACGACGTAGCCGGCGGAAGGCACCTTCTCGTGACCCGGGCGGCCGCGGCGAACGATCGGCTGTTTCGCGATGACCGGGTCCGTCAAGCCGTACGCGTCGACCACCGTCGGAATCCGGGCGCGGTACGCGAGCCGCAGATCGGATCCCCCGATGAGGACGCGCACCGGCAGGCCCTCGAAAAACCGCCGGAGAATCTCTCCGTGAAAGTCGGACTCCGTCGTCCCCTTCGGGCCGTAATACTCCCACTCGTTCGCGACGCCCTTGACGAGCGACTGCCCGCGCATCGGCCGTGGGAAGAGGGATGGGAGAGCGACGGGAAGGGCGGCGATGGCGAGGGCCGCGAGGAGCGGCGTCTTCCGCGGCAACGCGGTCCACCCCAGCTCGAAGAGGACGAGAAAGAACGGGGTCGCGGGGATGAGGACGCGCGCGTACATGAAATCTCCGCCGACGCGGACGACGTAGATCGTGTAGACGCCCGCAAACGCCGCGGCAAGGGCCACGCGAGGCGCCCACTCGGAGGCAAACGTCGCGCGGCGCACGGGCTCGTCGCGCCGAAGCGTGAGGATCGCGAAGAGGACGAGCACGGGACCGAGAATGAAGACGCCGTACTTCTCGCCGTAGAGGCGCAGATAGACGAAGCCCTGATCCCACCACGCCAGGTTCGCCGACTTCGCCCAGTAGGTGTTGGGCACGAAGGCGCCGTAATAGACGACCCGGAAGATCTGTGCGGGCAAACAGAGCGCGAGAAAGCCGCTCGCGTAGGCGACTGCCGGTCCGGCACGGCGAGTTCGGGCGATGACGAAGAGCCCTCCGACGACCGCGAGCAAGACGCCATCCGGACGCAACAGCGTCGCGAGCCCGAAGAGGACGCCCGCGAGAAGAGCGTGCCGGGAGTCCGGCACCCCCGCCGCGAGAGCGACGTAGCCCGCGACGAACACGAACGTGAGAGCCGACGTCTCGAGCCCCGAAGTCGCCCAGATGTTCCAGTCGCCGTGCGCGGCGGCCGCGACGGCGGCGAGCGGTATAAAGGCCCACGCCGGGACCGACGACCTGCGCGCGAAGCGGAGATGATCGAGACCGAGGAGGAGGATCGCGCCGCCGTACGCGGCGATGCCCCAGACATGCGCCCAGGTCTCGGGATCGAGGCGCAGCACGAACGCCGGCGCCGTCCAGAGAACCCAGAGGAGATCCGTGAAGCCTTCCACGCGTTCGCCGGCGTTGAAGACGAGCCCGAGCCCGTCGACGAGGTTTCGCGCGTAGCGAAACACGATGAACGCGTCGTCACACGTCCACGCGTCGCGGCAGGCGGCGCTCACGCCCCACAGCACGGCGGCGGCGACGAGGCCGATCACGTACGGCCTGCGCGGGTCGCGGACCGCGACGCCCTCGGGAGCACTCATCCGGCGAAGTCTCTCCGCAGTGTACCGGACGGCGCGGGAGCGCTGGCTATACTGGTTTCATCTTGGCCGCCGCGCTGCTCTTTCTCGCCGGCGCCGTCGGCGCGGGCGTGCTCGTCGCGTCGTGTCTCTGTACGGCCGCCGCCCTCGCGTTCCACTTCGCGCCACAGACCTCGGGCTCGGCTCGCGTCGCCGCGATCGCCGTCTTCGCCTGCTGGCTCGGCGTTGCGGTTTTCCCGCTCCTCGCCGCGCTCGGGCTCTTCCGCCTCGCGATCGCGCTTCCACTCGCGATCGGGACGGGTGGCGCGTCGGCGCTGTGGCTCCGCCGGAGCGCGGCAGCACGGGCCGACCTCGCCGAGCGCGGCAGGGAGTGGCGTCAGGCGTGGGAGCGGCTGCGCGAAGCCCCTTTCGCGATACGGGCCATCGCCGTCACCGCCGCGGCCATCATGGGACTCCGTCTGGGGCGGGGTCTCGTCGCCCCCCCGCTCGGCTGGGATGCGCTTACCTATCACCTCGTGAAGGCTGCGCGCTGGATTCGGGCCGGCGACTTCGCCCTCGAGCCCGCGCCCGATTGGTGGGGCGCCTACGAGTACTTCCCGTTCGGCGGAGATTCCCTGTGGGCGTGGGCGATGCTTCCCTTCCACTCCGATGCCCCCGTCGCCGCCGCCGGCGTTCTCGTCTGGGCCCTCGTCTACGTCGCCGCGTATGCCCTCGGGCGGGAGTTCGGCGGCTCGCGGACGAATTCTTTCCTGGGCGCGCTCGCCGTGGCTCTCCTTCCCGCCTGTGCGAACCTCGCCACGAGCGGGTACGTCGACAACGTGACTCTCTTCGGCTCGCTGGCGGGCTCGCTCTTCGTGTGCCGGGTCCTCCGCGGCGCCCCCGCTGCAGAAGGGATCGTCGCAGTGGCGGGACTGGCCGTGTGCGCGGCGACGAAGGCCGTCGGCCTTCCCCTTCTCGCGCTCGGGGCGTGCGCGTTGGGCGTGGCGAGCCTTCGTCGAGGCGGGCGTTCGACGCCGCGCTTCCGATCGATCGCCACGGCAGGCGTCAGCGCCTGCGTCGCCGCGTGCGCCGCTGCCCCGCCCTATGTTCGCGCGTGGGTGGACCGGGGCTCCCCGCTCTATCCGCTCCCGGTCGTGATCGCGGGACGGCGGCTGCTCGCCGGGAACCCTGAAATCGAGATGGTATTGGGCGGACTGCTCACAGGGGCTCCGGCGCGGGTCGAGCCCGCTTCCTTCTTCCGCCTCCTGTTCGTGCCTGACGCCGGCGAGTACCTCAACCTCGGGCCCTGCGCGCTCTTCCTCGTCGTCCTTGGGTTCGTGGCGGCGATTCGCCTCTTGTCCTTGCGTTCACGTTTCGCTCCCGGCGTCCTCTTCCTCGTCATGTCGTCGACGGTGGCCGTCCAGGGTCTGTTCGGGCCGAATACTCTGGGGCTGCGCACCATCTGGGTGGGCGTCTTCGGGCGCTTCCTCCTGCCCGCGGTCGTTCCGTTCGCTGTCCTCGCCGCGACGATTCCCGGCGCCCCGGTCACCGTGTGCCTCTCGGTCTGCGCCTTCGTGGGTTGCTGGCTCGCGGTCCCCCATGGCTTCTCTCGCGAGGATCTGCTCGCGCTCGCCTGGCTCGCGGGCGCGGTCCTCGTGCTCCTCGTCGCCGGGAGCCGGCTCGCGGCCGTTCTTCGCCCCAGACGCACGGCCGTGGCCGCCATCGCGGTCCTCACCGCGGCCGCGCTCGTGGTCGCCTGGAGCGCCATCCGGAGCTCCTTCCGTTACCGAATCTGGCAGGCCGCGGCCGAGGGACGCGCGTTCGACATGCATCCGTTGGGTCGCGAATACATGGCCTCCGTCCCGATCTGGCGGCGTCTGGACGACGGAGTTCCACGGCGACTCGCGGTCGCTGCGGGCTGGAACGGCGTCGGCGACAACTGGTACTGGTACCCCCTCTTTGGCGAGTACCTCCAGAACGATGTCGTCTACGTCACTCCGACCGAGGACGGCTCGATCGTGGATTACCGGCTCGGGCCGGAGCTGCGCCGAAAGGCCGCTTTCGACGCCTGGATCCGCCGGCTCGTCGAGCGTCGCGTCGACGTCGTCGTCCTCCTCGCTCCTCCGCCGCCGAACGAGTCTCTTTGGGCGAAGGAGCGATCTGATCTGTTCGCGCCTCTCGCGGTCTCGCGGGACGCGCGCAGCGCCGCCTTCACTTTCGACCGGGATGCCGCGGCTCGTTGGCTCGTTCGGCGCGGGGGTCTCCCTGTCCGCTGACCCCATCGGGCCCTGCCCCGTCTGCCGTGGTGCCGCACGGAATTCGACGCGCGTTCGATGCGGGCTGGCGAAGGGCGTCACGGGCCCCGGCCCACCGCCTCGTCAGGGCCCGCGGCCGGACCGCGGCAGGAAGAGCAGCCCTTCGGACGCGTGCCGGAGCGGAACCGGTCCGGCTTCCCCGCCGATCCGCCGCGCGAGCACGTAGCGCCGGGAGGCCTCCAGAAAGAACCGATCGAGCAGCCCACGTCCGTAGATCGCTCCTCCGAACTCCGGATAGGCGCGGTTCGTCACGAGGAGTGCGGCAGGAGGGCGCTCCCGAAGCCGGCGGATCATCAGATCCTCCGCGACGGTGTCTTGAATGCCGGGGAGAAAGAGCTCGTCCACGAAGGGGTTCTTGCGGCCCGTCACGAAGAGAAGGAAACCGGGCTCCGGGAAGATGCCGATGCTCTCTCCCTCGGGCACCGTTTCGCGGATGACGCGCGC
Organism: Thermoanaerobaculia bacterium; assembly: GCA_035455045.1. GTDB lineage: Bacteria > Acidobacteriota > Thermoanaerobaculia > UBA5066 > UBA5066 > Fen-183. Next base: position 8,491 of record DATIFW010000228.1, read on the forward strand.
CGCCTCCGTCACGAAGCGTGACTCCGCCGGAACGAGGGACAACGACGCGCCCGGAAGGTCCGTCCGTGTCATCACGGCCATTCCGATTCCCTGGACTCGCAGCGCGATCTGGGCCGTCGCGAGGCCGAGAACGAGCGCCGTGAACGCGGTTCGCACGCGTGTGCGCCGGCCGATCCAGCAGACCGCCACCACGAGCGCGAGAGGGGCCGAGAAAGCGCCATATACCGGGTTTCGAAGGAAGAACGGCTGGCGGATGAGCGCGGGGAGCATGACGAGGGCGACTCCGACGGCCGCCGGGAAGCACGAGGAGTCTCCACGCCGCCAGGCAATCGCGGCTTTCACGAGGCCGCCGACCGCCGCGCCCGCGGCGAGAGGCAGGAGCGCGTGCAACCAGGCGTTGCCCGGCGAGAGGAACGTGAGGCTCCCCGCTGCGAGAAGGAGGGGCGGCAGAACGAGATCGAACGTCCGTCCTCCGCCTCGAAGCAGAAGGACGAGCGCGACTCCGATCGCCGACGGGAAGAGGACGTCCCGGAATCCTCCCCGAGCGAAATCCGCCGGAGTGAGCCCGCCGAAGAGCACGCTCTCGTAGACGCGCCGCCAGGCCTCCGGGACGGAGAGCGCGATGAGAAAGCCCTGCCGTTTCATCAGGTCCTCGCCAAGGAGGACGACCGGGACCGCGTACGCGATCGCGGCCGTTCCGAGGATCCACGCGCTCGCCCAGAAGGCCTCCCTGCGCGGGCGCCTCAGCCCGAGGACGAGAGCCGGTCCGACGAGGGCGACGGGCAGAAACTCGAGCTTGGTCGCTGCCGCGAGGCCCGCGACGAGCGCCGTGGCGGTCGAGCCGGCCCGCGACTCCGAAGCCAGCGCGAGCTCGAGCGCCCACCACGTGCCGACGGTGCCGGCCAGTGCCGCCACGCTGTAGGGAAACGGCCACGAGCCGCCGACCCCGAATGCGCACGCGGCTACCGCGAAAGAACAGACGGCCGCCGCGAGCGGCTCGTCCGGAGCGAGCCGCCGCGCGAGCCGCCGGAGCGCCTCCACGCCGAGCAGTGCGAGCACCGTCCGCCACGCGACGAGAACGTCGGCGTTTCGTCCGAACGCTCGGAGCAGAAACCCGTCGACGAGGGCCGGAAGAGGACCGTACGAGTAGCCGACGTCGCGATAGAGCACTTCGCCTTCGGCGAGGCGCAGCGCCGTGTTCATCTCGCGCCCCGAGTCCTCGAACGGCAGAATCCAGCGCCGGAACGTCGCGACGAAGAGAACGGCAAAAACGAGATGGGGGAGAAGCGTCCAGAAAAGACCCGCCCGATCGGTCGCTCTCGAGCTCTCCAACATCAGTTGCGGGGAGGGTAGCGCAACCGCGCGGCCAGCCGCTGCGCGAGGAGTTGCGCCGCGATCCGGTGACCCGCGGCATTCCAGTGAAACTCGGACGGCGGGAACACGGGAAGCCCGCTCGCCTCGGCCGCCCGCATCTCGTCGAGAGGCTCGACGACATCGATCTTCGCCTGCCTGCACAGACGGATGAGCGTGGCGTAGGTTGCCTCGTCCTGGGCACGGCACGGAAGCGGCGCCGACGGCCGGACCTGGCAAACCGACGGGATCGCGAGCACGAGGAACCGGACGCCTCTCGCCTCGCACACGCGCTTGGCTTCCTCGAGGATCGCCCCCGTCTCCGCCTCGGCCGGAGGGGGGTGTGGTCCGGAACTGCGCAGGCGAGCGCGTCGGATCGGCGTCACGTCGGCGGCCCGGAGGAAGCCCCGGTCGAACCACTGCCACGCCGCGAGCAGGAGCCGGGGCGTGAGGAGATGCTTGCGAAAGAAGGCTCGCACGCTCTCGAGGGCGCCCTTTCGCGGCATCGGGATCGGGACACTCTTCAGCACGAGGCGGCCGCCCTCGAGCACGTACATGGGGCGGCGGTATCCGAACATGGTGTCGCTCGCATTGTCCGCGAAGTCATTGAGGTAGAACCCGAGCGTCACGACGTCCGGGCCATATCCGAAACCCTCCCGCTCGAGCCACACCAGCTCCTGCGCCGTGCCCCATGCGCAGACGCCCGCGTTGACGGCCTCGACGCCGGCGAGCTCGCGCTCGAGGACTTTCGGATACGTCTCGTCGTCGCCGACGCTCCATCCCCACGTGAAGGAGTCGCCGAGGCACAGGACCCGGATCCCGACCTTCCGCACGGGGTCGATTTCACGGTCCCTGAGGCCACGCGAGTTGATACGGGCGAAGGAGTCGTACCGGCCGGCATCCCGCATCACCCCCGCGGCACCGGGACGATTCGTCCAGCCCAACCACGGATCGAATCGCGAGAAATCCGACGTCTCGACCGTCTTCGGGGCGGCGATCCGGATGAGTCCTTCGCTCAGGACCAGCGCGACGCCCGCGCCGAGCGCGAGGGCGATCACGCGGAACAGGATTTCCCGCGCGACGCGGGGCGGCGGCATCGAAGGGAGATCTTAGCGCCGCGCGGTTCCCCGGGCCGGGGTCGTGACGCGCGCGTTGTGCTTCTTGCGGTAGATCTTCCGGCTGTCCTTGTTTGCCTCGTGCTGGAGATGCGCGCGCTCCTGCCTCGTCACGACGCCGTCGGACTTCGCCTTCGCCTCGTCCGCGTTCAGCTTCGCCTCCCGCGCTTCGAGGTTCGCGGTCTCGGCCGGCGTGATCTGGCCGGACTGGACGCCCCGGGTGATCCGCTGCTGCTGGCGGACCTCGCGCTTGTCGAGGTTCGGCGTGTCGTTGGTCTGCGCGGTGGCCGTCCCGGCCGCCGCGAGGAAGACGAGGGAGAGAAGAGAAGAAGAGGAAGATCTTCTGAGAAGGTGCATGGGGTTTTCGCCTCCTTCACGCGATTCGACGGATGGCGCCGCCGCCGGTTGACGGCGCATCCGTGAGGAGGCGCACAGGGTATTCACCTTCTAAGAAGATCTTCTTCGAGCGTCTCCCGCTGATCTGCGCTCGAGGCGCGCTGAGAGGGAGCGAAAAGAAAAAAGGCCCGGCGTTTCCGCCGGGCCCCGTTCCTCTGACGAATCAGAGGCTCAATACATTCCGCCCATGCCGCCGCCGCCCGGCATCGCGGGAGCCTTCTCCTTCTCCTTGATCTCGGAGACGAGAGCTTCCGTCGTGAGCATGAGGCCGGCGATGGAGGCCGCGTTCTGGAGGGCGGACTTGCAGACCTTGGCCGGGTCGATGATGCCGGCCTTCAGCATGTCCTCGGTCTTCTCGGTCTGGGCGTTGAAGCCGATGTTGCCGCCCCGCTCCTTGAGGTCCTTGACGATGACGGAGCCCTCGAGGCCGGCGTTCTGGATGATCTGGCGGGCCGGCTCTTCAAGCGCGCGCCGGACGATCTGGACGCCGACGGCCGCGTCGCCGCCCGGCTTCAGGCCGTCCAGGGCCTCCATGGCGCGCAGCATCGCCACGCCGCCGCCCGCCACGATGCCGTCCTCGACGGCCGCCTTCGTCGCGTGCATGGCGTCCTCGACGCGCGCCTTCTTCTCCTTCATCTCGGTTTCAGTGGCCGCGCCGACCTTGATGACGGCCACGCCGCCGACGAGCTTGGCCAGGCGCTCCTGCAGCTTCTCCCGGTCGTAGTC
>DATIFW010000229.1:0-12097 GCA_035455045.1 Thermoanaerobaculia bacterium
ACCCCCCGGTCCGGCGTCCGCCGCTCCTCCTGCCCCTCCGCGCGTTCGCGGCGGTCTCGGCGGTGTCCGGCGCAGCGGCTTTCGTGGGGCTGCGCACGAGCTATTTCCTCGTCCGCGGCATCAGGCCGCCGTACGCGGTCAACGTTCTCGGCGAGGACGCGAGCCAGGTCCTTCCGGGCGTCCTCGCCGCCCTGCTCCCGCTGCTCGTCGCTGCGGGCATGCACCGGATCGCAGCGCGATTCGTGGCCGAGGCCCGTTCCGCGGTTTTGGACCGCGCCCTCCTCGCGAGCGCCCTTCTCGCCGGCGGGGTGGCGCTGCTCCAAAAGACCGGCGCGCTTCCGCTCCTCCGCTCCAAGAGGTGGGCAGAGTGGCACCGGGCGCAGAGCACGTTCACCGACCCGTCGAGCGCGGGCGTCGCCGTCGCGCTTCTGATCGTTCCGCTCCTCGCTCTCGCCGCCACGGGGAAAGTCGCGCGCAGGGTCCTCGCGGCGGCGTCCGGCGCCGCGCTCCTGGTGGTCCTCGCCGATGCGGGCTCCCGCGCGGGGCTCGTCGGCACCGTGACGGCGACGCTGGTCTTCGTGCTGTGGGGACTCACGCGACTCGCCGCGGGCGAAAGCGGAGGCGCCAGGCGGCGCGTGGCCGGGACGATCGGAGCTCTCGCCATCCTCTCGGCGCTCGTCCTCGCGGCGGCGCTCTCGTGGCCGAATCGCGGCGCGGTCCGTTCCGCGCTCCTCGCCCGGCTCGAGGCCCCGTTCCGGACGCAGCCGACGCCGTTCGAGGAGACTCCGGGCCGCCTCCTCCTTTACGAGGGGGCCTGGGAGGCATTCCGGGCTCATCCGGTCGCGGGCATCGGGCTCGGCGCGTTCCGCTGGGTGTTCCCCGATCTCGCCTCGCGGGCGCTCGGTCGCATCGTGCATACGACGGACCACCCGCCGTCCCTCTATCTCGGAACGCTCGCGGAATCCGGCCTCGCGGGCGCCTCGCTGCTCGCCCTTCTCCTGCTCGGCGTGGTTCGATCCGCGAGCCGCGCCCTCACGCTCGAGGGCGACTCCCACGACGACGAGGCCGTCTTACGCGCCGCGGCCGCGGCGTCGATGATCGGGCTCGGAGTCGTGTTCCTGTTCGGCTCGCACCTCGTCTATGCCGAGATCGCGGCGCTCGTGGGGATGCTCACGGCCCGGCTGCCGCTCCGCGAGGAAGGCCACACGGGCCGGTTTCTCGTCGCCGTCGTTCCGGTCGTCCTCGCGGGCGCCCTCGTCTGCGCGATCGGGGGGATCGTCGCGCGGGCCTGGGATACCCGGACCGAGGAGGCCGCGTTCCGGAATTCCACGGGCGCCGGCGTCTTCGACCTCGAGCGAGAGCCGGGCGGCCGAACGTTTCGATGGACCGGCAGGTCGGCGGCATGGGCCATCGAAATGCCGACGCCCCCGCCCGGGGCGGATTCCCTCGTGGTCGCGCTGCCGGTCAGGAACGCGCGACCGGACGGGCGGTCCGCGGCCCTCGACGTCTTCTTCGACGACTCGCTGCGCGGGCGGGTGGCGCTGCCGCCGGCCGAATGGAAGAGGCTCGAGCTCGCCGTCTCCCCCGGGGGAAAACGCGGGATTCTCCGGATCCGCGCCGTGGATCCCTTCCGGCCCGCCTCGCGCCGCGACCTCCGTCTCCTCGGAGTCCAGATCCGGACCGGCCCCACCGTGCTCCAAGCCGCCCCATGAGCCTCCTGCGCCTTCATCCGGGCGATCCGGGCAGGAAGAGCCGCTCGCTCGAGATCGGCCCGCTCGGCGGCGCCACCCTCGCGGGATTCCTCCTCGCGAGCGGGGCCTCGATCGTCCTCGGTCTCGCGGGCGCGCCCCAGGTCGTTTCGGACGCGGTGAACGCTGCCGACCGCCGCGCGATTCGCGAGACGGCACAACGGGGCGCCGAATCGTTCGCCTCCGTCGGACGGCGCGCCCTCGCACTCGGCGGCCGCCTTGCGGCGGACGAGCTCTTCCTCGCCCGCGTCGGGGCGATCCTCGAAGTCCCTCTGCCCGACAGATTTCCCGCGGAACCCCGGGAGGAGGTTCCACGCACTCCCGCGGCGATGGAGTCGGAAGCCGCGGACCTCGCCCGGCGCGCACGCGTTTTCGAGCTCTTCCGGCGCCGCCTCGCGGCCCTGCCGGGCGCTCTTCCCGGCGGCTTCGACCTGCTTTCCGTGCCCTCCCGCGCTCCCGTGGAGCCTTCTTCCTCCGTGCCGATCGAGTTGTTCGGCTGGCACGCGTCAGAGGTCACGCGGCGGGACGAGTTCTGCGCGGGACTGACGCTCGCCTCCCCCGCGGGCACCAAGGTCACGGCGCCCGCCGCGGGTCTCGTCGTTTACGCGGGCCCCGTTTCGCGGCACGCGGACGCGACCTGGCGTCGCCTCGGGACGATCGTCGTGCTGTCCCATGACGCCCGCACGCGCACGGTTTACGGCCACCTCGCCATCCCGCTCGTGAGGAAGGGCCAGCGTGTGGCGCGCGGCGGGCCGATCGGACGCGTCGGCACGACGGGCTTCGCCATCACGCCCCGCCTTCACTACGAGGTGCACCGCCTCGTGAACGAACGCTGGGTGCCGAAGGACCCCCGGATCTTCGTCCTCGACGTGGACTGGATCGGAGCGGCCGCGTTCCGCCCGGGACCGTCGCCCCCGGAGCTGCCACCGCTCCCGGTTTCAACGCGCTGACGGCGCGGCGCGCACGCCCTCAGAGCACTCGAGGGGCGCCTCGATTCGTTTTTCTTAGAAGGGTAAATGCAAATCGCCCCGGCTCGGGCGGTCGCATGGTGCCGAGCAGCGGCCCCATTCACCCTTCTAGGAGAGTTTGCAGGCCTTCTCCGGCTGCTTCTCCAAAGCAGGAATCGCTCGGGTCCGAAGCAAAATCTTCTACGTCTAAAGTCTCTCGAGCACCGCGAGGATTCGCTCCGCCTCGCCTTCATCGTTCCCGACGTGGGGCGAGAAGCGCACGAAGCCCTCGCGCGCCGCGATCACGACGTTCTCCTCGGCGGCGCGCTTCTGGTAGTAGTACGCGTTCTTCCCCGCCGGCGGGCGTGCCGCGAGGATGCCCGAACGCGGGGGCCGCCGAAGAGGATCGGCGTGAAGCCGAGGCGCGGGAGCCCATCGACGAGAACGTCGAGCGTCTTCGCGATGCGGCGCTCCACCTCGGGGAGGCCGATCTCGAGGAGAAGCGCGAGCGACGCCGCGAGCGCGTACAAGCCCGGAGTCGGAAGGGCGCCCGGCTCGAACCGGGTCCCGCCCGCGACGTACTCGGGCTTCCCGGGGACGTGGAAGTCCGCCCCGTGCGCGCGTTTGAGGTTCGTCCAGCCGGGCGGCGGGGTAAGACGCGCGTTGAGCTCCGGAGTCGTGAACAGGATGCCGCAACCCTCCGGTCCGAGCATCCACTTGTGCCCGTCCGCGGACAGGAAGTCCACGTTCCAGCCCGCGACGTCCACGCGCTGGGCGCCCACGGCCTGGATCGCGTCGAGGCCGAAGACGATCCCGCGTGAACGGCAGAACGCCCCGAGCTCTTCCACGGGCGCCCGGAAGCCCGTGTGGTACGCGACGAGCGATACGGAGACGAGCCTCGTCGTTTCGTCGCAGGCGGCCGCCACGTCCTCCGCCTTGAAAGCGCCGTCGCGCGTCGCGACGCGTCGCACCGAGAGGCCCTTCTTCTCCAGCGCGACCCACGGTGCGAGATTCGCCGGGAACTCCGAGGCCGTCGTGACCACCGAGTCGCCGGGCGAAAAGTCGAGCCCCTGAGCCACGATGTCGAGGCCCCAGGTCGTGCTCGGCACGATCGAGATCGACCCGGCTCCTCCGACGCGCTCGTCCGCGCCGACGAGGCGGGCCGCGAGCGCGCGAACCTCGTCGGCCTTCTTCGGCCAGTCGCGCCAGTCGAGTCCTCCGCGCTCCGACAGGTTGCGCGCGTACGCGAGCAGCGCGGCGGCTGCACGGGCGGGCAGCGGGCAGACGGCGGCGTGGTTGAACTGGATCGCGCCTCTTCGCGACGGAAACTCGACGTCGAGATCGAGGGGGCTCGGCATCCTAACGGAATCCTCCGGCCTCGGCGGCCGGTCTCTTGAAGAACTGGAAGTTGTTCCGCCCCCTCTCCTTGGCGCGATACATCGCGGCGTCGACGTTCGCGACCAGCGACTCGGCATCCTCCCCGTCGTTCGGGTACATCCCGAGCCCGAGGCTCGCCGTGACATGGATCTCCCGCCCGGCCACGGTGAGCGGCTCGGACACGAGCGCGAGAATCTTGCGGGCGAGCGCGGCGACGTCACTCTCTTTCGACACGTCCGGCAGCAGGAAGAGGAACTCGTCTCCCCCGAGGCGCGCCACCGTATCGTTCCCGCGCAGGCAGGACCGCAGGCGCTCGGCGACCTTGACGAGGACGTCGTCGCCCGCCGAATGACCGAGCCCGTCGTTGATCTCCTTCAAGTGGTCGAGGTCCAGGAACATCACGGCCAGGCGCTCCCGATGACGCTGCGCCTGGAGCATCGCGAGCGAAAGCCGATCCCAAAACAGGAGCCGGTTCGGAAGCCCCGTCAGAGGGTCGTGTGAAGCCTGGAAACGGCTTCTCTCCTCGCCCTGGCGGCGGTCGGTGACGTCGACGAGACTTCCCTCCTTCACGGCGAGGCCCGCGTCATTCTCGAGGGCGTTCTCGTTCACGACGACCCACACGGGCGCGTCGTCCGACCGGCGAAGGCAGATTTCGTGGTTGACGAGCATCCGCTGCTCGCTCGCGCGCTCTTTCATGGCAACGCTCTCGGCCGGATCGAAACACAGGTCGAAGAAGGTTCGCCCCTGGAGCTCGTCCGGCGACTCCCGGCCGAGGAGCCGGGCGAACGCCGCGTTGCATTCGAGGATCACGCCATCGGGGGTCGTACGGTACATGCCCGCCAGGTTCTCCTCGAACGCCTGCCGGTACCGCCTTTCGGAGGCCCTGAGCGAGTCCTCCTGGGCGTGCAGGAACCTCGCGATGCGGATCGAGGCCACGAGCGCCACGCCCACGAGCAGAATCGTCATCGCGAGCATCGCTCTCTGGAGGGCATCCCGCACCCACCGCGCGGCTTCTCCGAGCGTCGCCGAGAACGCATCCTCGAGGATCGTGACCCTCCCGTTGATGACTTCGACCTGCTCGAGAAAGCTCCGGCGCTCCTCTTCCGTCAGGCGGCCCGCGGAGGTGCGCGCGTGCACGTCCTCTCCGACCTTCGCGAGCTGCGCGATGAGCACGTCTCCCCGCTGCCAGATTCCGAGGGCGCGCTCGAGAGGCTCGACGCGGCGGAAACGGACGAAGAGCCGCGACATCCCGTCCACGTCGGCCGGATGATTGCGCCCCTGGAGAAATCCCGCCCTGGCGATCGCGAGGTCCGGGCGCGGGCGCTCCAGCTCCTCCCGGGCCTGTCGATCGCCCAGCGGGACCGCGAGCTGTCTCAGGAACTCCCTGTAGTAGGCCTCGTTCCCTTCCGCGATGTAGCTCGAAAGCGCGGAGGCGGCGTCCTTCTCGGCCTTCGACCACAGTCCCTCGCCCCCGACGTAGGCGCGCACGCTCGTGAGGACCTCGAGGCCCACGGCCGCGAGGCCCACGATCGCCGAGATGACGACGAGGAATACGGCCACGAGAACCGTGATGCCGCGCCGGGAAACGGGACGCGCTTTCTGCGATCCGGACCTCGAGCCCATCAGTAGAGCCTCTGCGCCCTCACGAATCCTTCGAAGTTCCGCGTCACTTCCTCCATCGAATCGCCGCCCGTCTTTTCCAGGAGGGCGTCCGCGAGGACGAAGGCGAGCATGGCTTCTCCGATGACGCCGCACGCGGGCACGGCCGTCACGTCCGAGCGCTCGTACTGCGCCCGGTGCGGCTCCTTCGTCTCGATGTCCACCGACGGAAGACCGTCACGAAGCGTGGAGATGGGCTTCTGGTAGAGGGTGACGAGGACGTCCTGGCCGTTCGTGATGCCGCCTTCGAGGCCGCCCGCGCGGTTCGAGGAGCGTGAGAATCCTCGCGCGGCGTCGTACACGATCGGATCGTGCGCGGAGGAGCCGTGGCGAAAGGCGTTCGCGACGCCTTCGCCCAGCGAGACCGCCTTCACGGAGGGAATCGACATGAGCGCGCGGGCGATCCGACCGTCCAGCTTCTCTTCCCACGACACGTGAGAGCCGAGGCCCGCCGGAACGCCGCGGGCACCGACGAGAATCGTCCCGCCGAGCGTGTCGCCGGCTTTCGCGGCCGCGTCGACCGCGGCCTTCATCGCGGATTCGACGCTCGGGTCCACGAGTCGGAACGGCGACGCCTCGTCGACCTTTTCGAGGTCCGCGTATGCGCGCGGGCCGTCCGACACGGCGACGTCGCCGATCGACAGCACGCCGCTCCTCACGTGGATCCCGAGCGCGGCGAGGAGCTGCCGGCAGAGCGCTCCGGCCGCCACGCGCGCCGCCGACTCGCGCGCGCTCGCACGCTCCAGGATGTCACGCAGGTCGCGCCGGGCGTACTTCAGGCCGCCCGCGAGGTCCGCGTGCCCCGGACGCGGCGACGTGAGCTTCCGCTTGCCCGCGGCTTCCACGTCGACCTCGAGGGGCCCCATGACTTTCTCCCACACGGCGTGGTCGCGGTTCGCGATCTCGAACGCGATCGGGCCGCCGAGCGTCTCTCCGCCCCTGAGGCCGCCCGTGAACCGCGCCTCGTCCTTCTCGATCTTCATGCGGCCGCCGCGGCCGTACCCGTGCTGCCGCCGCGCGAGGTCCCCGTTCAGGGCGGCGACGTCGATCCTGAGCCCGGCCGGCAGGCCGGTGACGACACCCGTCAGGAGCGGGCCGTGAGACTCGCCGGCGGTCTGGAGCGTGAGGCGCGGCATGGGCCTCGAAGTGTAGCGTCTGGGCCTCACGGGATCTCACTTTCCGTACACTCCGCCCGCGTGATCGAAGTCCAGGGGCTCGTCAAGGCGTACCAGAACCTCACCGCGGTGGACGGCCTGAGCTTCCGGGTCGCGCGCGGCGAGGTGCTGGGGCTCGTGGGTCCGAACGGCGCCGGCAAGACGACGACTCTCCGGTGCCTGGCGGGGATCCTGCCGCCGAACGCGGGCACGATCCGGATCGCGGGGTTCGACCTCGCGGCTCGGCCGGTGGAAGCGCGGCGCCGTCTCGCGTTCATGCCGGACGAGCCGCGTCTTTTCGAGTACCTGACGGTCGAGGACCACCTCGCCTTCACCGGGCGCCTGTACGGAGTGGGCCCGGACGCGGGAGCCCGCGCGCGGGCCCTCCTCGACGAGCTGGAGCTGGCCGGCAAGGAGCGCGCGCTCCCCGCGGAGCTCTCCCGGGGCATGAAGCAGAAGCTCGTCGTCGCGTGCGGCCTCCTCCACGACCCCGAGGTCCTCGTGTTCGACGAGCCCCTGACCGGCATCGACCCGGGCGGCATCCGGAAGATGAAACAGACGATCGTGCGCCGGGCCGCATCAGGAGCGTCCGTCATCGTGTCGTCCCATCTGCTGCCGCTCGTGGAGGAGATCTGCTCCCGCATCCTCGTCCTCTCGCGCGGGAAGGCCGTGCTCCTCGGCACGCTCGACGAGATCCGGGCGAACGCGGGCGGAGACGCGTCGCTCGAGGAGATCTTCCTGCGCGTCACGGGCGGGTCATGACCGCATTGCCCTCGCCTCTGCCGCTCGTCCTCTTCGCCGCGAAGAAGATGCTGAGGAATGCCGCGCGCAGGAAGCTCGGCCGCCTCCGTGAGCCGCGGTACATGGTCGGCTTCCTCGTCGGCGCCGCGTACTTCGCGATGATCTTCATGCGGCCTTCCCGCGCGGGCCGGCCGCCGGCTCCGCGCCTCCCCGGCCACATGGACGAGATTCTCCTGGTCGCCGGCGCGGCCGCGCTCGCCGCCGCCGCTTTCCTGGCCTGGATCTTCCGGAAGGGCCAGCCGTCCCTCGGGTTGTCGGAGGCCGAGATCCAGTTCCTCTTCCCGGCCCCCGTCTCCCGGCGCGCCCTCCTCCATTACGCCCTGCTGAAAGCGCAGTTTCCCGTCCTCCTGAGCGCGCTCATCCTCACGGTCGTCTCGGGGCGTCGGGGAAGCGGGACCGCGATTCTGACCGGCGCCGGTCTCTGGCTGCTGCTGACGGCGATCCACTTCCACAACCTCGCTCTCGCCTTCACGAAAGCCCGCTGGAACGAGCTTCCGCCGGGCGCCCGAAGGGCCACGAAGATCGCGGCTTTCGCGGTCTCGGCGAGCGCCCTCGGGATCCTCGTCGTGACGTTCGGGGCGGGCTTCTCCGCCGCCGCGTCGAGCCCGCTCAGGGCCGGGTTGTCGCTCGGCGGACTCGTCACCGCGCTTCGATCCGGGCCGTTCGGCCCGGCCCCGCTCGCGCTCCTCGCCCCCTTCCGCTGGATTCTCGCCCCGCTCCTGGCTCCGACCTCCCGGGCTTTCATTCTCGCCCTGCCGGCCGCCCTGGGCCTCGTGGCCGTCCTTTATGCGTGCGTCGCCCTCACGGCCGTCCGGTTCGAGGAAGCCACTCTCTCCCAGGCCTCGCGGCGCGCCGCGCTTCGAGCCCGCCGCAATGAGGGAAGGCTCGACACCCTTCCGTCCGAGAGACGCCGGGGCACCGCGCCGTTCACCCTCGCGCCTTCGGGTCGGCCCGAGATCGCGGTCGTGTGGAAGAACCTCCTCGCCTGGAACCGGACGAGCCTTCGCCGACAGGCGGCGATCGTGACCTCGCTTGCCGCCGTGCTGTTCTCGGCGTCCGCCTTCCTGGCGACACCCTGGGCCGACTTCGCGGCCGCCCTCGGAAGCGCCGCGTGCCTCTCCCTGACCGCGCTCCTCGCCCTCATGACGCCCCTCGGTGTCCGGATCGACCTGCGTGGGGATCTCGAATACGCCACCGTTCTCAGGACATGGCCTCTTGCGCCCAGGCACCTCGTCCTCGCCGAGCTTGGAGCCCCGGCGGCTGTCGCCGTCCTCTACGGCTGGGGTGGAATCGCGATCGCCCTCGCGATCGCGGCGGGGCGCATGGTGCGAGCGGCTTTCCTGGGAGCAGCCGTCGGTCCGCCGCCGGCCTCGGCCCCCTTCGCGCGGTTCGACGCCCTCGTCCCCGTCGCCCTCGCGGTCGCGATCTTCCTGCCCGCCCTCGTCGTGGCCGCCCTCGTCGTACAGAATGCGTCCGTTCTGGCCTTTCCGGCCTGGTTCCCGGCGGGCCGGAAGCGGGCCGTGGGCCTCGAGCAGGCCGGCCTGAGGGTGCTCTCCTTCCTCGGGACGACGCTCGTCCTCGGCCTCGCCTTCATCCCCTCGGCGCTCCTCGCCGGACCGCTGATCTTCTTCACGATCAGGCCGCTCGGGCTCTGGTGCCTGCCCCTCGCCGCTCTCCTGGCGGCGCTCCCGGTCCTCGCAGAAGCGGTCGCCGGGGTTTTCCTGCTGGCTCGCCTCCTCGAGCGCTTCGATCCCTCGCGGGACGCTGGCTCCTGAGAGCTCTTTTCTGCCAGAATACGGAGCGTATGCCGTCCCCGATCACGCTGCCCGTCAGGGATGCCCTCGAGATGATCGCCGACTCGAAGGCTCCCGCCTACGGAATGGACCGCCACGACCGAATCGTCTTCTGGAACGAGGGCGCCGAGAAAGCCCTCGGCTGGACCTCCGAGGAAGTGCTCGGAAAGATGTGCTACGACGTCCTTGCCGGACGGGACGTTTTCGGAAACCTCTATTGCGCGCGGGAGTGCCCCGTCGTGGTCTCGGCGATGGCGGGCGAGGACGTGCGGCCTTATCTCCTCGACGTCCGGAAGAAAGGGTCGCCCGCGTCCGTGAAGCTCATCGTCCGCGCCGTTCCGCTGCCCGCCGGGGGCCCGGCGTTCGCGGTGCTCATGCACTTCCTCGAGACCGAGGGGCCCGAGCTCGACAACCTGGTCTCGTCGCTGCGGTCGGCCGTGCGCGAGCCGGCGGGCCTCCCTCCCGTCGATCCCCCGATCTCCGTCTCCCCGCTCAGCGGGCGCGAGCGGGAGATCGTCATGCTGCTCTCGAACGGCTACGCGGCGCTCAACATCGCGGCGAAGCTGAACCTGTCGCACGCCACGGTGCGAAACCACATCCAGAACGTGCTCCGCAAGCTCGAGGTGCACAGCCAGGTCGAGGCCGTGGCGCTCGCGTTCCGGCGCGGCTGGATCTGACGCGCCGCCGGGCCGCCTCGCCCTAGGAGAGCGGCTGGATTCCCCGCTGGAGGACTTGCAGGAGGCCGGCCCGGGAGAACGCCCGCCCGTCTTCCCGCCGCTCGAGGCTCATGCAGCCCCGGATTTCCTCGAGCGAGGAATGCCCGTGCCGCTCGAGCCACTGCTCCATCTCCACGCGCACCACCTTCAAGTGGTCGGGACCGTTCTGGAGCAGAGCCGCGACCATCTGAACCACATCGGCCCCCGCGAGGATGGCCTTCAGCGCGTCGGCGCCCGTGTGGACGCCGCCCGTCACGGCGAGGGACAGGTCCACGCGCCCGGAGAGCATTGCGATCCAGTACAGGCGCGAGAGCAGCTCGGTCGAGCTCGAAAGGTGCAGGTCCGGCTTCACTTCCAGGGTCTCGAGGTCGATGTCCGGCTGGTAGCTGCGGTTGAAGAGGACGAGCCCGTTCACGCCGATCTCCTCGAACTGCCGGGCGAGCGACGCGATCGAGGAGAAATAGGGGAAGATCTTGACGGCGATCGGGATCGAGACGAGCGAGCGAACGGTCCGCACCGTGTCGAGCGTGTAAGCCTCGAGCGTCGCGCCGCTCGTCCAGAGGTTCGTCGAGAGGTGATAGAGGTTCAGCTCGAGGGCGTCGGCTCCGGCCTGCTCGATGAGGCTCGCGAAGGAGGTCCAGCCCTCGTCCGTCGTGCCGTTGAGCGACGCGATGACCGGAACGTGAACGCATTCCTTGATCCGGCTCAGGTGCTCGAGATAGCCGACGGGGTCCGCGGGCGACCGCGACGTACGAAGCGGGTCGGCCGAGATCTGCTCTTCGAAGAGCGAGTGCAGCACGAAGGCGGGCGCGCCGGCATCCTCGAGGCGGAGGACCGAATCCAGCTCGTAGGACAGCGGCGACGCTCCCGGCACGACGGGGTGAGCCAGCTTGAGGCCCAGGTAGGAGGTCGAGAGATCCACGACCCCTCAAGAGTGGCGGCTCGCCCCTCTCACTCCCATGATGCACCTGATTCAAAGCAGCGGGATCAGTGGATGCCGAGCTCCGCGAGCACCTTCGGGTTCGCCTCCTCCTGCGCGAGCAGGGAATGGCAGGCGTCGCACTCGGCCGATATGACCCGCCCGTCGGGCGCCTTGTGGTTGCCGTCGTGGCACCGGAAGCAGCCGAGGAAGTCCTCGTGCCCGATGTGGTTCGGGTGCGTTCCCCACGTGATCTTCATGTCGGGCCACACGTTCCGCCCGTAGATCCCCTGGACCTCACGAACCGCGGTCTCGACGGACGCGCGTCGGGTCTGGTACACGTCCGGATACTTGCTCCTGTAGAAGTCGGTGAGGTCCTTCTCCATGCGCTCGAACGCGGCTTCGCGCGTCGGATACGCGGCCTTGAGGAGCTCGATCGCCTTCTTGTGGATGAACGGCAGCTCGAGGCTGATTCGGTCCGCCGCCATGGCCTCGTTCACCGCGCGCTCGGGGAGCTGAAACGCGTGCGTGGGCCGGTTGTGGCAGTCGATGCAGTCCATCGTCCGGCGCTCGCCCTTCTTCGCGTCCTCCGGCGTCTTCTTCACCTCGGTCGAGGTGAACTCCACCGGTTTGCCGTCGTCCCCGATGTAGGTCACCGAGGAGATGACTTCCCGGCGCGGATTCGAGGTGACGTACGAGATCCGCTCCTTGTCGTCGAAGTGGCGGCCGTGAATGCCCGTGGCGCGGGTTCCCATGTGCCCGCCCAGCTTCAGGAGCAGGACGGTTTTCGAAGGCGTGTTCTTCTCGTCGTCGCCGAATTTCGAGATGATCTTGAGCTTGTCTCCCTGGAATTTCTGCGGCCAGTGGCACTGCTCGCACGTCGCCCGCGCGGGACGCAGGGTATGAACCGGGGACGGGATCGGCCGCGAGTACGTGCCGAACGTGACCGCGATGACCTGGCGAACCCCGTCCACCTTCGCCTT
>DATIFW010000230.1:0-13248 GCA_035455045.1 Thermoanaerobaculia bacterium
GGACACGGCTGCCGCGCTCGAGCTCCTCCACGCGCATCCGCAGGCGAACACGACGTCCATCTTCACCACGAGCGGCAAGGCCGCACGCGACTTCGCCATGCAGGCGCCTCCCGCGATGGTCGGCGTGAACGTGGGCGTCGCGGCACCGATGGCGTTCTTCCCGTTCGGGGGCTCGAAGGAGAGCTTCTTCGGCGACGTGAAGGCGACCGGCCGCGACAGCGTCGTCTTCTACACGGAGCAGAAGGTCGTCATCGAGCGCTGGTTTTGAGGAGACAGATAGCGCCCGTCCGGACGGCGTCAAGGGCGCGCTTTGCGCGCCGCGGAGCGGTCATGACCCTTGACTCCGGCCGGCCGGGCACACGGCTTCTGATATCGGCGGCTGCATAGCAGCCGCCGCATAATCGAAAAAAGGCTCATCGCATGCGGAAGGTGACGGTCGGTCTAATTCAGACGCACAACCCGATCTCGGATCCGAAGGCTCCGCTCGCGAAGGTGCAGAAGGCCGCGATGGACTTGCACCTCCCGCTCGTCCACGAGGCCGGGAAGAAGGGCGTGCAGATTCTCGGGTTGCAGGAGATCTTCAACGGGCCGTATTTCTGTCCGTCGCAGGACCCGCACTGGTACGACGCCGCCGAGAGCGTGCCCGGCCCCACGACCGAGGCGATCGCGAAGGTCGCGAAGAAGTACCGAATGGCGGTCGTCGTGCCGGTCTACGAGCGCGAAGACGCGGGCGTGTACTACAACACCGCCGCCGTCTACGACTCCGACGGGACGTACCTCGGCAAGTACCGCAAGAACCACATCCCGCACACGTCCGGCTTCTGGGAAAAGTACTTCTTCAAGCCCGGCAACCTGGGCTATCCCGTCTTCCAGACGCGCTTCGCGAAGGTCGGCGTCTACATCTGCTACGACCGGCACTTTCCGGAAGGCGCACGCGCGCTGGGCCTGAACGGCGCCGAGATCGTCTTCAACCCGTCGGCGACCGTCGCTGGCCTCTCGCAGTACCTCTGGAAGCTCGAGCAGCCCGCGCACGCCGTCGCGAACGGCTACTTCGTGGCGGCGTCGAACCGCGTCGGCACCGAGGCGCCATGGAACATCGGCCGCTTCTACGGGTCGTCGTACATCGTCGACCCGAGGGGGAACTTCCTCGCGACCGCGAGCGAGGACGAGGACGAGCTCGTCGTCGCGACGTGCGACCTCGACATGATCGAGGAGGTCCGCCGCACGTGGCAGTTCTTCCGGGATCGGCGTCCGGAAACTTACGATCGGCTTGTCGCGTTGTGAGACGTTCGAAGAACATCAGGAAGAATTTGCTTAGAAAGGAAGAGGGGCCGGGCGCCGCCAACGTGCGCCGAGTGGGGCCGAAGCCCTTCCGACGCCCGAGCGTGCTGTCTGAGCGAAGCGAGTTTGCGCGAGCAGGAGGAAGGGCTCCGGCCACGCGAGGCGCCGCGGTCTTCAGACACCTCTTCGCGCGCCGCGAGGCCGCACCTGCCCTATTCACCCTCTAAGAAAGACTCTCTTCGGAGGGAGCACAAATGAGCAGACTGCTGATCAAGGGAGGCCGCGTCGTCACGGCCGTCGACGACTACCTCGGCGACGTCCTCGTCGAGGGCTCGACGATCTCCGCGATCTTCGCCTCCGGCACGGCGCCCGCTCTCGACGCCCGCGTGGTCGACGCCGCGGGCAAGCTCGTGATTCCGGGCGGCATCGACGCGCACACGCACCTCGACATGCCGTTCGGCGGGACGACGTCGGCCGACGACTTCGAGAGCGGCACGATCGCCGCCGCGCACGGCGGCACGACGTCCATCGTGGATTTCGCGATCCAGTACAAGGGCCAGGCGCTGCGCGAGGCGTTCGGCGCCTGGATGAAAAAGGCGGAAGGCAAGGCCGCGATCGACTACGGCTTCCACATGATCGTCACGGACCTCCCGGACTTCGTCGAGAAGGAGATGGACGTCCTCGTCAGGGAAGGCGTGACGTCCTTCAAGCTCTTCATGGCGTACCGCGGCGTCCTGATGCTCGACGACGGCTCCATCTTCCGCGCGCTCCTCAGGACCGGGGAGAACGGCGGAACGATCTGCATGCACGCCGAGAACGGCGACGTCATCGACGTGCTCGTCAGGCGCGCGCTCGCCGAGGGCCACACGGCCCCGAAGTGGCACGCGCTCACGCGGCCGCCCCGCGCCGAAGCCGAGGCGACGTACCGCGCGATCTGCCTCGCCGAGATGGCGGGCGTGCCTCTCTACGTCGTCCACCTCTCCGCCGCCGAGGCGCTCGAGAGGATCGCCGAGGCGCGCGACCGCGGCCTGCCCATGCACGCCGAGACCTGCCCGCAGTACCTGTTTCTCTCGTACGACAACTACGAGGAGCCGGGCTTCGAGGGCGCCAAGTACGTCATGTCGCCGCCGCTCCGCGCGAAGGGGAACGAAGAGGCGCTCTGGCGGGGCCTCAGGATGAACGACCTCCAGGCCGTGTCGACGGACCACTGCCCCTTTTGCTTGAAGGGGCAGAAGGAGCTCGGACAGGGCGACTTCTCGAAGATCCCGAACGGCGCCCCCGGCATCGAGACCAGGATGTCGCTCCTCTACGACGGCGGAGTGGTGAAGAACCGCATCTCCGTCAACCGTTTCGTCGAGCTGACCTCCACGTCGCCCGCGAGGATCTTCGGGCTCTTCCCGAAGAAGGGGACGATCGCCCCCGGCTCCGACGCCGACCTGGTCGTCTTCGACCCGAACCGGAAGATCACGTTGAACGCCGCGACGCTCCACCAGCGCGTCGACTACACGCCGTACGAGGGCCGCGTCGTCCAGGGCGCGACGGACACCGTGATCTCGCGCGGCGAGGTGATCGTCGAGAACGGGAAGTTCCTGGGAAAAGCCGGAAGAGGGAATTTTCTGCTAAGAAAGACCCGCACGTAAATGCAGTGTCCGAGTGGGCATGCCGAGGTGTGCAAAGTTTCTTAGAAGGGGTGAGATGCGAGAGGCCGTATTTCCCGAATGACCGATGTCAAGGGTCTGACGACCGCTGCGCGGCGCGCGAAGCGCGCCCTTGACATCGGCCATTCGGGAAGAAGATTTTCGTCTATCGGCGGCTGCACTTGCAGCCGCCGCATATAACATAAGAATTCTCTCCCCGGACGGCTCAGCAGCAGGATTCGCGAGGCGATTCCCAAAGCTCTATTTCCGCAGAAAATACTCATTCCTGGTCCGTTGGATAACCCGCCGCGACCCAGGCATTCGTGCCGCCGACGACGTTGATCGGCTCGACTCCCTTGCGTCGGAGAAGCAGGCTGCCCGCGATGCTCGATCGGTAGCCGCTCGCGCAGATGATCGCAACGCGTCCCTCCGACGTCCGCCCGTCCCGCTCGCGGGCGAGCTGGTCCAGCGGAACGGACACCGCGCCCGGCACGTGCCTCGCCGCATATTCGCCCGGCCGGCGCACGTCGAGGAGACGAAGGCCCGGGTCTTCGGCGAGACGCGCCTTCAGCTCGGCGACGTCGATCTGTACCATCCGCCCCAGGGGCCGTCCCTCTGCGTCCCACGCGGCCACACCTCCATCCAGGTACCCCGCGACGTTTTCGAGCCCGACGCGAGCCAGACGCGTCACGGCTTCTTCCGCGGCGCTCTCGTCCTCCGTGACGAGGACGAGCGGCTTGTCCGGCGGAAGGAGCGCGCCCGACCACGAGGCGAACTGACCGCCCAGCCCGACGTTCACGGCGCCGGCGGGGTGTCCGGCTCCGAACGCCGCGGGCGGGCGCACGTCCACGAGGACCGCGCCCGCGCCGACGAGGCGCTCGACGTCGCCCGGTGAGAGCGCGGCGGGAGCGCGCCGCTCCGGAAGGGCGCTCGCTCCGGCCCGGTTGATCTCGACGTCTCGGGGAAAGTAGGCCGGCGCCTCCGGCAGGTCCTCCGTCATCATTCTCACGAAGTCTTCCTTCGGCATCGGATGGAGCGCGTAGTTCGTCCGGCGCTGAACCCCGATCGTGGAGGACGTCTCGCTCGAGATGTTGCGGCCGCAGAGAGAGCCTGCGCCGTGGGCCGGATAGACCGCGACCGAATCGGGCAAGGCGAGGAGCTTCCCGTGCAGCGAATCGTAGAGCTGGCTCGCCATGTCCGCCGCCGTGAAACCCTGCGGCGAGGCCGCAAGATCGGGCCGGCCGACGTCGCCGATGAAGAGGGTGTCTCCCGTCAGGACGAGCCGCGGCTCCGGGTCGAGAACGAGGATGGAGATGCTCTCCGGCGTGTGCCCGGGCGTCGCGAGAATGCGCAGCACGAGGCTCCCGAGCCGGATCTCCTCCCCGTCGCGGACGGCCCGATGCGGAAACGCGGCGCGCGCGCTCTCACCGAAGACGATCGTGCCGCCGGTGCGCTCGGCGAGCTCGCGATGCCCGCTCACGAAGTCGGCGTGGAGGTGGGTCTCGAGGATCCACCGGATCGTCAGCCGCTGCGCCTTCGCTTCGGCGATGTAGTCGTCCACGTCCCTGCGCGGATCGACGACGGCAGCCTCGCCGCGGTCACCGATGAGATAAGACGCGTGCGCCAGGCATCCCAGGTAGAACTGCTTGAAATACACCACGAAAGAAGAATATCTTGCTTTCGGACCCGTGCAGAAGTGCAGGCGTCGCGGCGAGCATGAAGCGGCCTGCAAATTCTCATAGAAGGGTGATTGGCGATGCGGCGCGGGGGTCCGGGGGCGCCCGAAGGCAAGCCCCCGGAGAGCACGCGCGTCGCGCGCCGCGCAGCGGTCGAAGATCCTTGACAGCGCGCCTCGGCGAAGCACGGTCCATAATTCCCCTTCTAAGAAACGCGGCGACACGCCTGCTCCTGAGCCGCCAGTTGAAGGGAGCCATCTCATGAGCCCTATCTCCGAAGCAAAAACTCTTTCTTCCGCCGAAGTCCGAGAAAAGCACAAGCAGTATCTCTTCCCCTCCGTCTCGAACTACTACAAGGAGTCCGTGGTCCTCGAGTCCGGCAAGGGAATGCGCGTTCGGGACGCCGACGGGAACACGTACCTGGATTTCTTCGGCGGCATCCTGACGATCTCCGTCGGGCACGCAAACGACAAGGTGAACGCCGCGGTCAAGGCGCAGGTGGACCGGCTCGGTCACGTCTCGACGCTCTATCCGACCTTGCCGATCGTCGAGCTCGCCGAAAAGCTCGCCCGGCTGACGCCGGGGCGGCTCCAGAAGTCGTACTTCACGTGCTCGGGCACCGAGGCCGACGAGACCGGCGTCATGATGGCGCAGGTCTACACGGGGCGCACGGAAATCATCGCGCTGCGCCACGGCTACTCGGGGCGCTCGATGCTCGCGCAGTCGCTCACCGGGCACGCGCCGTGGCGCGCCGTGCCGACGCAGATCGCCGCCATCAAGCACGCGCCCTCCCCGTACTGCTACCGCTGCCCGCTGAAGCTCACGTACCCGTCCTGCGGCGTCGCGTGCGCCAAGGACCTCGAGGAGCTGATCAAGACGACGACGACCGGCCAGGTCGCGGGCTTCATCGCCGAGCCCATCCAGGGCGTCGGCGGATTCGTCACGCCCCCGAAGGAGTACTTCGAGATCGCGGTGGGGATCGTCCGGAAATACGGCGGCGTCTTCATCTGCGACGAGGTGCAGACGGGCTTCGGACGCACCGGCGGTTCGTGGTACGGCATCTCGCACTGGAACGTCGAGCCCGAGATCATGACGATGGCGAAAGGGGTCGCGAACGGCCTGCCGCTCGGCGTCACGATCGCGACGCCCGAGGTCGCGGACTCGCTCAAGGCGCTCACGATCTCGACGTTCGGCGGAAACCCGATCTCCTCGGCCGCCGCGAACGCCACGCTCGACGTCATGGAGGAGATGGACGCTCCGAAACGCGCCGCCGAGATGGGCGGACGCCTGCGCGCCGGCCTCGACGGACTCAAGAGGAAGTACCCGAAGACGCTCGGCGACGTGCGGGGCATGGGCCTCATGCAGGGCCTCGAGCTCGTGGCCGACGAGACGGTTCAGGACCGGACGCCCGCGCCCGAGAAGGCCGTTCGACTCTTCGAGGAGACGAAAAAACGCGGCCTCCTCATCGGCAAAGGCGGCCTCTACGGCAACGTCATCCGCATCTCCCCGCCGCTCGTCGTGACCGCGGCCGAGGTGGACGAGGCGCTGAAGATCCTCGACGAGTCGCTGGGGGGCTGGGCCTGACACGGCCGTGACGAAGACCGGGAACATCCTCAAGGTCGCCTTCCGGGCCCTCGCGCGCAACAAGCTGAGGTCGCTCCTCACCGCGCTCGGCATCATCATCGGGGTCGCCTGCGTCGTCGCGGTCGTGGGCATCGGCGAAGGCGCGCGAATGCAGGCCGAAAGCCAGCTGAAGTCCCTCGGGACGAACTTCCTCATGGTGATTCCCGGAAGCGTGACGTCCTCGGGCGCGCGTGCCGGCTTCGGGGCCAGCTCAAAGCTCTCCGAGGACGACGTCGACGCGGTCCGCCGGGAGGTGTCCACGGTCTCGTACGTGTCGGCCTCGATCCGGACCGTCGCGCAGGTCATCTACGGGAACCAAAACTGGTCGACGTCGATCCAGGGGGCCCAGGTCGACTGGCCGCTCGTCCGCTCGTGGAACCTCGCCTCCGGTCAGTTCTTCACCGATCAGGACGACCACGCCGCCGCGAAGGTCTGCGTGCTCGGCCAGACGGTCGCCACGACCCTCTTCGGCGACGAGGATCCGGTCGGCAAGACGATTCGGATCAAGAACATCCCGTTCCGGGTCACGGGAGTCCTCGAGTCGAAGGGCGGCTCGACGCAGGGCCAGGACCAGGACGACCTCGTCGTCGCGCCTTACGAGACGGTGCGCAAGAAGCTCATGGGCACGACCGCGGTCGGCCAGATCCTCGTGTCGGCCGCCTCGGACGAGCTCGTGACGCGCGCGCAAGAAGAGCTCACGGCGCTTCTCCGGCAGCGTCACCGCATCAACAAGGCAGCGGGTCAGGACGACGACTTCATCATCCGGTCGCAGACGGAGATGATCCAGCAGGCGGAGGCCCGAAGCCGGACGATGAGCGCGCTCCTCTGGTCGATCGCGGGCGTCTCCCTGCTCGTGGGCGGCATCGGCATCATGAACATCATGCTCGTCTCCGTCACGGAGAGGACCCGCGAGATCGGCGTCAGGATGGCGATCGGCGCCAAGGGCCGCGACATTCAGGCGCAGTTCCTCGTCGAGGCGATCGCGCTCGCCGTGACCGGCGGCGCGGCGGGAGTCGCGTCCGGGCTCGGCATCCAGCACCTCGTCGCGCGCTTAGCGGGCTGGCCCGTTTCGATCCAGCCGCAGGCGATCGTCATGGCGGTCGTCTTCTCGGCCTTCGTCGGCGTAGGGTTTGGTTTCTACCCCGCCCTCAAGGCATCGCGTCTCGATCCGATCGAGGCCCTTCGGTATGAATAGGTAGAGAAGAACAAAGAGAAGAGAGAGGATTTCTTAGAAGGTGCTCGAATTCGCGGCGGCCGTCCGCACGTGCAAGGCCTGCGCAACTCCGCGGCGGTCTCTTCTTCTTCTTCTATTCAGAAGAAAAATCCCCTTCTCCCCGTTCCCCCTCCCCCGGTTATGATCCTGCGCATCAGTCTCAGGAGTCCAACGGCCGTCTCGGTCGCGCACACGTGATCGGGACGAAACTCGCCGACCGTTATGAGATCCTCGCCGAGCTGGGGCGCGGCGGGATGGGTGTCGTTTACCGCGCGAAGGACCCCGTCCTCAACCGTGAGGTGGCCATCAAGCTGATCCCGCCCGGCAACCTCACGAAGGACGCCGAGGAGCGTTTCCAGCGCGAGGCCCAGATCGTCGCGCAGATGGACCACCCCGGCATCGTCCCGATCCACGACCTGGGCCGGGACGAAGGGGCCCTGTTTTTCGTCATGCCGGTCCTGCCCGGCACGAACCTGAGGTCTCTCCTGCGGGAAGGCTCGCTGCGCCTCGGCGACGTCCTGGACGTCGGGACTCAGGTCGCCGAGGCGCTCGACTACAGCCACGCCCGCGGCATCGTCCACCGCGACATCAAGCCCGAGAACATCATGACGTCGCGCGACGACTCGGGCCACGTCCGGGCCCGGGTGATGGACTTCGGCCTGGCGCTCGCGTCCACCGAGGACCGCCTCACGAAGACCGGCACGCTCGTGGGCACCGTGGCGTACTTCAGCCCCGAGCAGGTGACGTCCAGAAGCTTCGACGGGCGGACGGATACGTACGCGCTCGGGACCGTCCTCTATGAGTGCCTCGCCGGGGAGCCGCCTTTTTCGGGCGAGGTTCAGTCCGTCCTCTACCGGATCGTCCACGAGCTGCCGCAGTCGATGAGGACTCTCGGCGCCGACGTGAGCGAAGAGCTGCAGTCGATCATCTTCCAGTGCCTGGAGAAAGACCCCGACAAGAGGCCCAAACGGGCCGGGCACCTGGCCGAGGAGCTGAGGCGCTACCGCGGAAAGCTCCACGAGGACGAGTACACGCGCTCGGTGATGCTGACGGCCAGCCGGATGGTGACCCGGCCTCAGGCGGCGGCGTCGCCTTTCATCGGGCGCGAGAAGGAGATCGCCGAGCTGCAGAGAAGGCTGCACGCGGCCGTCGCGGGGGAATGCCAGTTCGCCGTCGTGGCGGGCGAGCCGGGGATCGGAAAGTCCCGGCTGATCGAGCAGCTCACGAGCCTCGCGCGCGCCCGCAAGATCCGGGTCCTGCAGGGCCGCTTCGTGGAGCAGGACCGCGCCTTCGCCCACCAGGGCTTCTGCGAGCTGATCCAGGACTACTTCCGCGGCAAGGAAGCCGGGTCGAGCGCCACGTCGCGCCCCGACTTCTCCGACCTCGCCGGCGACCTGCTCGCGCTCTTCCCCGTGCTCGGCGAGATCGGCGAGCTGCGCTCGGCCACGACGGACTCCGGTCCCGCGCGCGCGACGAAGGCCGAGGACAAGATCGCCGTCTTCGAGCTGATCGCGCGCACGCTGACCCGCATCGCGCAGGGCAAGCCGCTCGTCCTCGTCCTCGAGGAGCTGCACGGCGCCGAGCAGTCCGTGGAGGCTCTCCAGTACGTCGTACGGCGTCTCGCCCCCACGCCCACGTTCGTCGTGGGGACGTTCCGCCAGACGGAGGTCGAGAAGCGCCACCCGCTCGTGAAGATGCTGGAGTCCTTCCGCGGCGACCCGCGCTTCGTCTCCCTGACGCTCGGCCCGCTCTCGGCTTCGGACTACCGCACGCTGGTGGAGGTGGCGACCGGAGGGGGTAAGGTTTCCGAGGCGCTCGCCGCGCGTCTTTTCGAGGCCACGGAGGGAAATCCGCTTTTCACGAGGGAGCTCGTGCGGTCGCTCCTCGACTCGGGCTCGATCGCCAAGGACGACACGGGCGCGCTCAACCTCTCCGGAGGGGGCGTCCTCTCGGCCGGGTCGCTGCCGGAGACGATCCAGCAGGCCGTCGAGGCGCGAATCGAACGTCTCCCGGAAGGGGTGCGCGACGTCCTCTCGATCGCCTCGGTCCTCGGCAAGAGCTTCGAGGACCGCGACCTCGCGGCCCTGGCGGACGAAGCGGAGGATTTGGAGGACTCGGTGGACAGGCTCGTGCGCGACGGCATCCTGGAGGAGGCGGCGGACGCGCGCGGCGACCGGCTGGCCTTCGCGAGCGGCATCGTCCGGGACGTCCTCTACGGCGCCCTCTCGCGGCGGAAGCGAAAGGCGCTCCACAGAAAGTACGCCGATCTCCTGGAGAAGCGTCACGCGGGCCGGCTGGAGCGCATCTATCCCGATCTCGTCCACCATTTCACGCAGGGAGACGTGAAGGACAAGGCCGTCGAATACGGCCTGAAGCTCGCGCAGAAATCGCTGGAAGCTTTCAGCCCGGAGGAGGCGGCCCGCGTCGCGAAGGCGGCGCTCGACTACGTCGAGGACGAGGAGTGGCCGGGCGACAAGGCGCTGGAGGGAGAGGCGCGGCTTCTCCTCGCGCAGGCCGCACAGGTGGCGGGGAACGCGGACGTGGCCCTTCGCGAGGCCGAAGCCGCGACGAAAGTCTTCGAGCGGGAAAAGAGTTCGGATCGAGCGGTTGCGGTGATCCTCTTCGCGGCGGAGACCGCCTGGCACGGGCGCCGGGTGGACGAGACCAGGCGATGGGTGGAGCGCGGGATCGCCGCGGCCGCCGCTGCCGGAGGGACGGAAGGCCTTTCGAAACTGCTGTCCCTCGCCGCTACCGTGGCGAACCTCCGGGGCGACTACCAGAAGGCGGCGGCCTATCAGGCGCAGCTCGATCGCCTCGCCCCGAGCGAGAAGGCTTCGGCGGACGAGCTCACGCGTGGCGGCTCGCTCGTCGTCGCCATGGCCAACCCCGTTGCCGCCGCCGATCCCGCCGTATTCCAGACCGTCGAGGAGCAGGAGTTCCTGGGAAACGTCTTCGAGACGCTCCTCACGACGGACCAGGAGGGGAACCTCGTGCCGCTCCTCGCCGACGAGTGGCAGCTCGCGGACGGCGGACGCGCGGCGAAGCTGCGGCTCCGGCACGACGTCCGTTTCTCCGACGGCGCGCCGATGACCGCGGCTGCCGTGAAGGCCTCCCTCGAGCACGCGATCCGCGTGAGGACGGGAGGGCTTCCGGCCGCCCTCGGCGCGATCCGGGGCGTCTCCGAGTACCGGAGCGACTCGGCACCGGACGTCGCCGGCATCCGGGCCGTCTCCGAGGACCGCATCGAGATCGAGCTCACGGAGCCGCTTCCGATCTTCCCCGCGCTCCTGACGGATCTGGCGACCGCGGTCGTCCGGCCCGTGGCGGGCGGAGACGCGAAGGCGGACGCGGTCCTGGGGACGGGGCCATTCAAGGTCTCGCTCTTCGCCCCGGAGCGAATCCTCCTGGAGAGGAATCCGCACGCCTGGAAGGAGCCGGGGGCGCGGCTGGACAGCGTCGAGTTCCGAACCTCGATGAGCGCCTCGGCCATCGCCTATGGCCTGCGCGAGGGCTCTGTGGAGCTGGGCCGCGACCTCCTCCTGCAGGATCTCGAGACTCTCCTGCGCGAGCCGCGGTTCCGCGCGGGACTCGTCGAGACGCCGAAGAAGGGGACGTACTTCGTCCTGTTCAATTGTGGCAGCGGGAGCCCGATCGGCTCGAATCCCGGGCTCCGCCGTGCCCTCGCAGGGGCGACCCGGAGCCAGGACTTCGTCTGGGGCGCGCTGGGGCGCTTCGCACTTCCCGCCACGGGCGTCATCCCGCCGGGGATCCTCGGGCACGATCCCGGACGCCGCCGACCTCTCCTGCCCCGGGAGAAGACGCTCGCGATGCTCGAATCCGCCGGCGTGACCCTCCCCGTCCGGCTCAGGGCCTCGGTTCATCCCATCCTTCAGGATCGCTTCCGCGCGCTGACGTCCGCCCTCGTCGGCATCTGGCGCGACCTCGGCGTCGAGGTCGATGTCGTGACCCCCACGATGGTGGACTACCTGGACTCGCAGAAGCGCGCCGAGGTGGACGTCCTGATCGGCCGCTGGATGGCCGACTACGACGACCCCGACGACTTCACGTTCAGCCTCTTCAATTCCGGAAGCGGCCTCTTCAGGGGCTTCTTCACGTCGCCCGAGGTGGACAGGCTCCTCACGGAAGCGCGCGTCGAGATCCGCCCGCCCGCTCGCGAGACGCTCTACCGCAGGTTCGAGCAGCTCCTCGTCGACGACGCCGTCCTCATCCCGCTCTTTCACGAGGTCGACTACAGGATCGCCGGCCCGGGAGTGAAAGGCGTGAAGCTCTCGAGCAGCCCTCCCTTCGTGAGCTACGCCGAGATCGCGAAGACGACGGTGGCCGAAGAGACCCCGCGGGAATGGGCGGGAGGCGTCCTCCACGTTCCGATCGCGGGAATCGTCCAGAGCATCGATCCGGCGTTCCTGGCCCAGATGGAGCAGGGGGAGGTGGCCCCGAACGTCTTCGAGACCCTCACCCGGGACATCGGGGGTGCGCGCGTCGTGCCATGGCTCGCGGCCGAGGTCCGGCCGGAAAACGGCCTGACGCGCTTCCGCTTCCGCCTGAGACCTTCCGTGCGCTTCCACGACGGGAGGACGCTGACCGCGCGCGACGTTCGCTTCTCCTTCGAACGGCTCCTCCAGAATCCCGAGGGCTATGGCCGGTCGCTCCTCTCGTCCATCCGCGGGGCCAAGCGTTTCATCGACGGCGAGACCGCAGAGCTGGAAGGCTTCCACATCATCTCGCCCACCGAGCTCACCATCGATCTGGAACGGCCGGTGTCCTTCTTCCCCGTTCTCGTGTCCTTCCCGGGCACGGCCGTGGTGCCCGAGGGGACCGGCACGCTTGGCGAGAGCTGGCGCAAGGGATGCGTCGGCACCGGCCCCTTCCGCGTCGCCGCCTTCGAGCCGGGGCGACGGCTCGAGCTGCAGCGCAACCCGGACTACTGGCGCGAGGGATACCCGAGGAGCGAGGGGCTCGTCTTCCGCTTCGGGATCTCCCCAGAGGAGATCAAGAGCGAGTTCCTGGCCGGCCGGCTCTCCGTCGCGTCCGACCTCCTCCCGGCCGAGGCCGAAGCCCTCCGGCACGACCCGCGTTTTCGGTCGGGCTACCAGGAGACCCCGAGGCTCGTGACGTACTTCGTCGCCTTCAACACGCATCGAGGCGCGCTCGCGGACACGAAGCTCAGACGGGCGCTCACCGAGGGGATCGACGTCGCCGGGATCGTCCGGCGCACGCTGCCGCGCCTCGCGCTGCCGGCGACCGGCCTGATCCCGCCGGGGCTGCCCGGGTACTCGCCGACGCCGAGGCAGAAGATTTCGCAACCCGCCCAGGCGAAGGAAACCACCGAGCTGACCGCCCTCGTGAATCCGGTCCTCTTCGGCGAATACTCGGCCTTCATGAAGGAGCTGCTCGCGGCGTTCCGCGAGATGGGGTTCACGATCCGCGTCGTGAACAAGACGATCGGCGAGTTCATCGACGGCCAGCGGAAAGGCGAAACGGACCTCTGTATCGGCCGATGGATCGGCGACTACGCCGACGCCGATACGTTCGTCTACGGTCTTCTACACTCCCACGAGGGGCCACTCGGCCGCTATTGCGGCGGCCCCGAGATCGACGAGCTGGCGGGGCGCGGCCGGGCCGAGATCGAGCCCCGCATCCGCGACTCGATCTACCGCGAGGTGGAGGAGATCCTCGCGCGGAACGCCCTCCTGATTCCGCTCTTCCACGAGCAGGCATACCGCTTCGCGCGGCCGGAGGTGGAAGGGCTGTCGGTAGGGTTCTCCTATCCCGTCGTGGCCTACGAGAACCTGTGGAT
>DATIFW010000231.1:0-9082 GCA_035455045.1 Thermoanaerobaculia bacterium
GTCCTGTGCGAAACGGGGAACGCGCGCTCGTTCTTCGCCGGCGTCTACGCGCTCCTCGAGCCGGGCGGCGCCGTGACCGCCATCGTCGCGGGCCACCCGCCCGTTCTCAAGCTGGACGCGGAAGGGCGCATCGTGGTGCGCCTCGGCTCCGGCTCCTATCCGCTCGGCATCAAGAAGAACGTCCAGTACGCGCCCGTGACGACGTGTCTTGCACCCGGCGAGGTGCTCCTCTTCCATTCCGACGGTCTTCCCGAGGCGCGCGGCGCAAACGGCGAGGAGTTCGGCGACGCGCACATCGAGCACCTTCTGTTCCGGAGGTCGGGGGCTCGACCCTACGAGCTGGTGGCGGCTCTCGTTCAGGATCTCGATCTCTTTCTGGGCCGGGCCGCGGCGGAGGACGACGTCTCGATCGCGGTGATCCGACGCAAGAGCGCGTGAGCCGCCCCGCGGCGCCCCTTTCTCTGCTCCGGGGGCGGCTTCTCGTCGTGGGGGCCGCGCTCTTGTGGTCCACGGGCGGGCTCGCGATCAAGCTCGTTCCGCTTCCGGCGCTCGGCGTCGCCTTCTGGCGTTCGTTCGTGTCGGCGCTCTTCCTCGTCGTCGTGTTTCGCCCTTCGCGCGCGCGCTGGCGCCACGCCTCCGCCGCGACGTCGCTCATCTACGCGCTCATGATCCTGAGCTTCGTCTCGGCCACGAAGATGACCACGGCCGCAAACGCGATTTTTCTCCAGTACACGGGTCCGCTCTACGTCCTGGCCTTCGCCCCGTTCTTCCTCAAGGAACGTTTCCGGCGCGTCGACGCCGTGGCCATGGCCGTCGCGCTCGCGGGCATGTCGCTCTTTTTCGTCGGAAGGGTCGACCCGGGCGCGCTCACGGGGAATCTCGTGGCGGTCGTGGCGGGCTTTTTCTTCGGCCTCGTGATCCTCTTCCTGAGACGCGACGCCTCGGGAGACGCGATCCCCTCGGTCATCGCCGGGAATTTCCTCGCGGCGGCCCTCGCGCTTCCGTTCGCCTTCGGGAACCTCGCGCTCGACGGGCGCGGGATCCTCCTCGTTCTCTTTCTCGGCATCGTCCAGCTGGGCATCAGCTACGTGCTCTTCGTCCGCGGCCTCACGGTCGTGCCCGCGGCGGAGGCGTCGCTCCTCGGAATGCTCGAGCCCATGTTCAACCCGCTCTGGGCGTTTCTCGGCCTCGGCGAGAGGCCCTCGGCGTGGGCCCTTCTCGGCGGCGCGATCGTGCTCTCGGCCGTTGCCGCCCGGAC
Organism: Thermoanaerobaculia bacterium; assembly: GCA_035455045.1. Classification (GTDB taxonomy): domain Bacteria; phylum Acidobacteriota; class Thermoanaerobaculia; order UBA5066; family UBA5066; genus Fen-183. The sequence continues at coordinate 1,259 of DATIFW010000231.1, forward strand.
CGTCTTCGGCTGGAAGGCCGGAGATCCTGCCCCGCTCCCTTCCCCCGACTGAAGGAGAACACATGCCACGCTTCGTCGCCTTTCTGAGAGCCGTGAACGTCGGGGGGCGCGTCGTGAAGATGGACGCGCTCAAACGCCATTTCGAAGGCATGGGCTTCTCGGAAGTGGAGAGCTTCATTGCGAGCGGGAATCTGGTTTTCTCTTCGACGAGTGCGAACGGCCTCGACTCGAAGATCGAGGTGGCCCTCCAGCGCGCGCTCGGCTACGAGGTCCGCGCATTCGTGCGGACGCTCGACCAGCTCGCGGCGGCCTCGGCACACGCGCCGTTTCCGGAGAGGGATGCCGCCGCCTTCCCGACGTACCTCGTCGGATTCCTTTCGAAGGAACTCGACGCCGCGGGCGTCGAGCGTCTCTCCGTGCTCTCGACGAAGGAGGACCTCTTTCACGTCCGCGGCCGCGAATTCTGGTGGCTCTCGAAGCACCACCAGGCCAGGCCCGCGATCACCGGCCGCGCGCTCGAGAAGGCGCTCGGCCAGCCGACGACCCTGCGCAACGTGAACACGATCCGGAGGATGGTGGAACGGTACGGAGACAGGAAGAGGATTTCTTAGAAGGAAAGAGGGCGAGAGCTGGGCGCACCCGCCCCTCGGAGCTCGGGCCGAGGGTCTCGCCCGCAGTCTTCACCTTCTGAGAAGATCTCTTCCTAAACGTGAAGACCGACGTCGTTCTCCTCCCCGGCCTTCACGGGAGCCGCGCTTTGTTCTCGTCCTTCGTCGCGCTGGCTCCCGCCTGGGCGAGCTGCTGGCCGCTCGCGCTCCCGACGGTCGGCGGGCAGAGCTTCGACGAGATCGCGGACGTGATTCTTCCGGAGCTCAGGCCGCTCGAGGGATTCGTGCTGCTCGGCGAGTCCTTCTCCGGGCCCGTCGCCGCGCGCCTTTCCGCCCGGCTCGGGCAGAAGGTCGCGCTTCTGGTCCTCTGCAATCCCGTCGTCGAGATGTCGGTGCGCGTTCCGGAAGGAATCCTGGCGTCGATCGCGGCCTCGTCATGGATGCCGGCCTGGGGTGCGTCGATGGCGCTCTCGGGCGGCGACATGTTGGTCGCGCGGGCGGCGCTCGACGAGGTTCGCGCGCTGCCGAAGGGCATCCTAGCCCAGCGCCTCGCCGCGGTCTACTCCGCGACCGAGGAGGAGCTCGCGTCCCATCTGGCCTCGCCGCTCCTGACGATTCTCGGAACGAGCGACAGCCTGGTCTCGCCGTCACGATCGCGGGCTTTCTTCTCGCGCGTGCCGGAAAGCACGGTCGCCGAGATCGAGGGGCCGCATCTGATCGTCCAAACGCGGCCCGTGGAGGTCTGGGAGGCGATCTCCGAGGAGTTCGAGACGGCGGCGTGACCCGCCGGCGACACCTCTAGAATGGCGCATGCCATTCACGGCGATCTGGTCCCGCTTCCGTCCGGGGCCCGTGTTCCTCTTCGCGCTCCTCGCCGCGCCCGTGACTGCGGCCGCGGCGGTCCCCCCCCGCGTCATCGTCCTCGGCTTCGACGGAGCGGACCACGCGCTCGTCGCCAAAGGCGTCTCCGAAGGTCGTCTCCCGAATCTCGCGGCGCTCGCCGGGAAGGGCGGCTTCTCGGCTCTGACGCCCACGATTCCCGCGCAGACCCCCGTGTCCTGGTCCACGTTTTCCACCGGGCTTTCGCCCGGCCGCACGCTGATCTTCGACTTCCTGAAGCGGAACCCGAAGACCTACCGCCCCGAGTTCGCAATCGCCGAGGAAGGGAAGAAGAATTTTCTGTTCGGAAAGGGAAATCGGGTCGGGGTGCCGGCGGTGCTCGGCGGGCTGGCGTTTCTCCTCGCGTGGGGTCTGCTGAAGATTCTTCTTAGAAGGCGCGTGTCGGGGCTCGGCTGGGGACTCGCCGGCGTCGCGGCCGTTGCGGCAGCCTTCCTAGGAATCCGAATCTCCGGTCTTCTCCCGACGGAGATTCCCACGGTCACGAACAACCGCCGCGGGACGCCGTTCTGGGAGGAAGCCGGACGCCGGGGAATACCGTCCGTCGTCATGCACGTGCCTGTGACGTTCCCGGCCGTCGACTACGACGGCGGGAGACTCATGTCGGGGCTGGGCGTCCCGGACGTGCGTGGTCGCGTCGGGACGCCGAGCTTCTACACGTCGGATCCGTTCTTCGCCCCGAAGAACAAGAACGAGTTCTCGGTGGAGCTCGTGCGGCTGGAGTCGAACAAAGGCACGATCGAGACGGAGGTTTTCGGGCCGTACAACAAGCTCTTCAAGGAGCCGCCCGTCATCAAGACGCCGATGACGCTCACGGTCGCCCCCGACGGCGCCAGCCTGACCGTCGCGCCGAAGGGCTCTCCGCCGCTGACCTTGAAGGTCGGCGAGTGGTCGCCGTGGGTCGTCTTCACGTTCCCGTTCAACTCTCTCGTGAAGATGACGGGCATCGGGCGCTTCCACCTCGCGTCGCTCTCTCCCGAGATCAGGCTCTATCTCTCGCCGATTCACTTCAACCCCTCGGATCTCCCTCCGTCCGTGAAGATCACCGCGCCCGCCGCCCTCTCGAAAAAGCTCGCCGATCGCTACGGCCTCTACAAGACGATGGGCTGGCAGATCGACACGTGGTCGATGAGCGAGGAGACGATCGACGAGGAGACGTTCCTCGAGGACGTAGGCCACACGGTCGAGCCGTTCCGGAAGATGATGAACGACTTCCTCGGCGAGAAGGACGTTCGGCTCTTCGTCCAGATCTACGAGTTCCCCGATCGCGTCGCCCACTGCTTCTGGCGTTTTCTCGATCCGCAGCATCCCGCGTACGACGCCGCGAAGGCCGCGCGGTGGGCGGGAGCCGTCGAGAAAACCTACGCGCAGATGGACGCGATCGTGGGCGACGCGATGAAGAAGCTGGGGCCCGAGGACATCCTGATCGTCCTGTCCGACCACGGGTTCGCGACGTGGCGGCGGTCGGTCAACTACAACACGTGGCTCGTCCAGAACGGCTTCATGACGCTCAAGGGCGGCGACGGCTCGCAGAAAGCCGACCTCGAGATGCTGTTCGGCCAGGGCGAGTTCTGGCCGAACGTGGACTGGTCGAGAACGAAGGCCTACGCGATGGGACTCGGCGACATCTACGTCAACCTGAAGGGGCGCGAGGGCCAGGGGTGTGTCTCGCCGGGCGCCGAATACGAGGCCGTGCGCGAGGAGATCAGGAGGAAGCTCGTGACGGTCGTGGATCCGAAGACGGGAGAGCGCGCCGTGTCGCGCATCTTCACGCGCGAGGAGGCCTACGGCTCGTTCGACGCGGACGTCATTCCGGACCTGTTCGTGACGAACACGGCGGGCACGCGCATCGGCTGGCAAGGCAGCCTCGGCGTCGTGACGAAGGAGATGTTCGAGGACAACGCGCAGATCTGGTCGGGGGACCACTGCTCGCTGGACCCCGCCGTCGTGCCGGGCATCCTCTTCGTGAATCGCGCGCTTCCGAAAGGCAAACAGCCGGGAATTGCGGACGTTCCGGCCACGATCTATCACGTACTCGGGGTCGCGCCGCCCGAGAAGCTCGACGGGGTACCGCTCTTCTGAGGCGTCTCGTCGCGCTCGCCGCGCTCCTCGTTTTCGCCGCCGGATCGCGCGCGCAGGAGGAGCTCGCGCCGGGCGCGACGCCGGCCCCTGTCGAGACCCCTCCGCCGGCGGAGAGACCCGCGGCCTCGCTGGGCGTCGCCGAGAGGAAGGCGGAGCTCGCGGAGCTGCGCCGCCGCATCGCGGGGCTGAAGGCGCGCCTCGAAGCGTCCACGCGGCGCGCGGCGGACCTCAAGGCGCAGATGGAGACGGCCGATCTCGATCTCGAGATCCAGATCGCCGAGCGCCGGGTCCTCGAACTGAAGAAGGCCGACACGGAGCGGGAGGCCGTGCGCGCCTCTTCCGATCGCGACACGGCGCAAAAGGAGGTCGGAGGCCTGCGCGAAGACCTCGGAGTCCGCCTCGCGGCGCTCTACCGGATGGGCCGTCTCGGTTATCTCCGGCCCCTCGCCGCCGCCGACTCGGGACAGTCGTTCCTCGCGGGCCTCCGCATCCTGACGCATCTGGCCCGGCGCGATGCCGCCCTCCTCGAGCATTACGAGACCGCGGTGACGACGCTTCAGGAGCGCGAGCAGGATCTCGCGGACCGGCGCAAGGAGCTCGTGGCGCTCGCGGCCGAGAGCCGGAAGAAGGAGACGGCTCTTCTGGCGGCACGCGCGCGACGCGCGACGCTTCTCGCGCAGCTCGAAGAGGCCTCGCAGGCGGCCAAGGTGCAGGTGACGAGGCTCGAGGACAAGTCCGAGCGCCTCGCCGCCCTGCTCGAGCTTCTCGAGGGGAGGGGCCGGGCCTTGGCGCCGGGCGCGACCTCGATCCGGAAGTACCGAGGCGCTCTCGACTGGCCGCTGAAGGGGAAGGTCGCGGTGCCCTTCGGCCGCATCGCGAACCCGAGGTTTCCGAAGACGTTTCTCAGGTCGTCGGGCTGGACGCTCGACGCGCCGCCCGGAGCGGCCGTGCACGCCATCTTCTCGGGCGAGGTCGTGTACGCGCAGTGGCTGAAGGGCTATGGAAACCTCGTCGTCATGGATCACGGCGACGGCGTCTTCACGCTCTACGGCCGGCTCGCGACCGGAACGATCGCGCGCGGAGAGCACGCCGCGATCGGCGACCGAGTGGGCGTTCTCGGGGAGTCGCCCGAGGACGAGGTCGCGGGCCTTTATTTCGAGATCCGCGACGCGCGGGCGTCCGTCGATCCGGCTTTGTGGCTCCGTTAGGGCCGCGTATCATTCCCCGGTGAGCAAGACCCGCATCCTCTCCGTCGCCGCCTCCGCCTCTCTCCTCCTCGCACTGTTCGTCGTCCTTCCCGGCATGGGCGCGGACGAGAAGGACAGGGAAGGCAAGGAAACCCTCTACCGTCCCCTCGGCCTCTTCACCGAGGTTCTCGGCCTCGTCCGCTCGAATTACGTCGAGCAGACCGAGCTGAAGCCGCTCCTCGCGGGTTCGTTCTCCGGCATGACGGAAGCGATGGACTCGTTCTCGGAGTACGTGCCGCCGGACAAGATGGCGGCGTTCTCGGCGTTCGAGGCCGCGAAGGAGAAAAGGGAGGTCCTCGACACGGGGATCGTTCTCGCGCGGCGCTTCGGCTTCCCGGTCGTCGTGGCCGCCGTCGCGGGCAGCCCGGCCGCCGCTGCCGGAGTGAAGAGTGACGACGTCATCGAGAAGATCGACGGCGTGCTCACGCGGAGCATGGCGCTGTGGGAGCTCGAGTCCAAGCTCTCCGGCAAGGCGGGCAGCCGCGTTCATCTCGCCGTCGTACGAGACGGGAAGCCGCGCCATCGCACGCTCGACATCGTGCGGGCGAGCTGGACGCCTTCGGCCCCATCGGCCGAGCGCATCGACGGCGAAACGGTGATCAGGATTCCCTCGTTCGTGGGGGGCACGACGGCGGCCCTGAAGGAGATTCTGAAGCCGCTCGATCGCACGCGGCCGCTCGTCCTCGACCTCAGGAGCAGCGCAACCGGCTCGTTCGACGAGGCCGCGCGCGCCGCGGCTCTATTCGTGCCGGCCGGTCCCCTCGGCGAGCTCTCGGGCCGCCGGATCGAGACGAAGACGTTTCGCTCCGAGCCCGGCGAGCGCGTGCACGAGAGCCGGCTCGTCCTCCTCGTCGACAGCGGGACGGCCGGGCCGGCCGAGCTCTTCGCGTCCGCCGTGCGCGACGCGGGAACGCGCGACGCCACCGCGAAGCTCGTGACGGCGGAGCGGAAGAAAGCGAGTGCCGAGGACTCGGACGCGCAGGAGGCGTTCGATCCGGGAGCCGAGGCTTCGAAGGACGCGGAGAAAGGGAAGCTCGCCGTGCGCCTCGTGGGCGAGCCCACCGTCGGCATGGGGTTCACGGCCCAGGTCGTGAAGCTCGCGAGCGGCGGGTCCCTGAAGCTCTCGGTCGGGAAGATTCGGACGGTGGCCGGACGGGCGCTGTGCCCCAAGGGCCTGCAGCCCGACGACCGCGTCTACCACGGTCCCGACGACGCCGGGGGGCGGCTCGATCCGATTCTCCAGCGGGGTCTCAGGGTCCTTTCAGAGTCCGCGATCCGGGCCAAAGCGGCCGCGTGACCCGCCAGAAGACGCGAACGCGCGGCGGTCTCCGAGGCGTTCTTCTCGTCTTCTTCGGTGTCGTCCTCGGCGTATCCACGACGCTCTTCGTTCGCGGCTGCGCGCGCCGGGACGAAAGGCCCGCCCCGTCCGGCACGCGTCCCACGCCCTCGAAGGGCGCGCCGCGCGCGACCGCTCCCAAGGCGGCGCGGCCGGCGCCGGCGCTTCCCTCCGATTTCGAGCCCGCCGACCGCCGGCGGGGAGGAGTCGTCGCCGTCGTCGTCGACGATGTCGGCTACGACGAGCGCGCTCTGGAAACGCTCGCTCGCTGGGACGCCCCGTTCGCCGTCGCGGTGATTCCGAGTGCGCCCTTCGCGTCCCGTGCCGTCTCGCTGGCACGGGAGAAGGGCTGGGACCTTCTCGTCCATCTCCCCATGGAGCCGCATTCGGGCCCATCCGAAGCCGAGGCGATCGGCGGGAGGGACGACGACGATGCCATTCGGCTCCGAGTCCTCAGGGCTCTCGCGAAGACGCCCGGCGCGATAGGCATCAACAACCATCAGGGCTCGAAAGCGACGGCGGACACGCGCGTCGTGCGCGACGTGCTCGGCGTCGTCAGGGACAAGGGCCTCTTCTTCCTGGATTCCCGCACGACGAACGCGTCGGTCGCGGGTACGGAAGCGGCCGCGATGGGCGTACCGTTCCTCTCCCGCGACGTCTTCCTCGACGACGTCGCGGCCGAGACGTCCGCGAAAGGTGGAGTCCCCGAAGCGCTCGACGCGGCGTGGGAGCGCGCGCTGGCGCTCGCGACGAAGAAGGGACAGGCCATCGTGATCGGCCATCCGCGGAAGGAGACTCTCGCGTTTCTTTCGGAAAAGATCGGATTGCTCGGAAAGAAGGAGGGGCCGAGGGCCGTCAAGGTGTCCGAACTGGTCCCTTAGAAGAAGAGGAGATTTTGGGTCTTTTCTCATGCGCGGCGGCCGCTGTTGGGCCGCCCGGGGGAGCATCCCCTCTTCGTCTCTCGTCTTCCTCCTCTTACTCTTTCTAAGAATCTCTTTGGCGCTCTTCAGACTTCACTTGGTTCCACAGAGCGTCGAGGTCCGCGAGGGGAGTCGCTTTCACTTCCTTTCCCGCCGCCTTGGCCCGCCGCGCCACCTCCTCGAAGCGACGGAGGAACTTTTCGTTCGTGCCCTGGAGCGCGGCCTCGGGATCCACGCCGTGGCGGCGGGCGACGTTCACGACGGTGAAGAGGAGATCGCCGATCTCGGCCGCCACGCGCTCTTTTCGTTCGCCGCCCGGCGCCAGCAGCTCGGCCTTGAATTCGGCGACTTCCTCGTCCAGCTTGACGAGGACGTCCGCGTCGCGCTCCCAGTCGAAGCCGAGGTCCGAAGCACGCGAGGTCAGGCGCACGGCCTTGAGGAGCGCCGGGAGAGCTCGCGGAACTCCGTCGAACGGCGAGGGAGGGCGGCCTTCCTTTTCGCGCTCCTTGCGCTTGAGGTCCTCCCACTGCACGCGGACGCCTTCTGCATCCCGCACCGCGGCCTCGCCGAAGACGTGGGGGTGGCGCGCAACCATCTTGTCGTGGATGCGGCGCGCGACACTCGCGAAGTCGAAGGCGCCGCGCTCCTGCCCGAGCTTCGCGAGAAAGACGATCTGGAAGAGGAGATCGCCCAGCTCGCCTTCCAGCTCCTGCCAGTCTTCGCGCGAAAGGGCC
>DATIFW010000232.1:0-2236 GCA_035455045.1 Thermoanaerobaculia bacterium
ATGAAGAGACGATTCTCGAGCGGTGAAGGGGGCAGGGGGGAAACACGACCGTATTTCCCCCATTACTCGCAGATGCCAGCCCGCCTTTCCCCGGTCAAGACCGCGAAGCGGTCTGCGGGCTAGCTCCGACGTGAACGTCTACTGGATCCTCACCGATGACGACGACGCCGAGCACGCGCTCGAGGCGGTTTCCCGCCAGCTTCGCGACGGCGACCACGGAAACCCGAAGCTCGCCGAGAGCCTCCGCACGATCCACTTCCAGACGGAGATCGCCCACGGCACGGTCCTCGAGACGGAGAGGCCCTTCTTCGCGCCCGCGATCAACGCGTTCCGGCGCGCGCTCACGAAGGCGCTCTGGTGGTACGGACTGCCGCAGTGGGGACAGGTGTCCGAGTACCAGCGGTCCGCGACGCAGGTCATCGACGTCCTTCTCGTCGAGCAGCGCAAGCTGCGCGCGCGCGTGGCCGCCCTCGAGGAGCGCCTCAAGGCGGCCGAGAGGCCCGGGAGCCGCGGGACGTGACGGACGCGGCGCCCCTGCGCGTGACGTGGCAGTCGCGCTGGGGCCTCCCCATCGGATACGCGATCCACTCGGAGGAGATCGCGCTCCAGCTCCTCGCGCAGGGCGTCGACCTTTCGTACCGGCCGACGCCGTGGCCGCGCGACAGCATCATCGAGAATCCGGTCCTCGACGCGATCTCCGAACGGGCGCCTTACGACGACGCGCCCCAGATCAGCTACGAGCAGGCCGACCTCTTCTACACCGCGCACCGGGCCCGGAAGATCGGGTGGACGATGCTCGAGGTGGACGGTATCCCGCGGCGGTGGGCCGACTTCTGCAACCGCATGGACGAGATCTGGGTGCCGTCGAAGTGGGGCGCCGAACGGTTCGCCGCGTGCGGCGTCACGCGGCCGATCCGCGTCATGCCGCTCGGGTACGACCCGCTGCGGTTCCGGCCGGGCCCGCCCGCGCCGCGCGCGAGCGAGCGCTTCACGTTCCTGTCGGTCTTCGAGTGGGGAGAGCGCAAGGCGCCCGAGGCCCTGCTGCGCGCCTTCTCGTCGGCCTTCACGGGGGCGGACGACGTGCTCCTCCTCCTGCGCGTGAACAACTACGACGGGCACGTGAAGGTGCACGAGCAGATCGACGACCTGAAGCTGCCGAAGGACGGCCCGCCCGTCGCTCTCCTCTACAACCACCACATCGCGGCGAAACAGCTCGGCACGCTCTACCGCAGCGCCGACGCCTTCGTCCTCCCCACGCGCGGCGAGGGCTGGGGAATGCCGATCCTCGAGGCCATGGCCTGCGGCCTGCCGGTGATCGCGACCGCCTGGAGCGGGCCGTCGGAGTTCTTTCACGAGGGCGTGGGATACCCCGTCGCGCTGAAAGGGCTCGTGGCCGCCGACGCGAAGTGCCCCCACTACGCGGGGTTTCGCTGGGCCGATCCCGACGTCGACGATCTCGCCGCGAAGCTGCGGCGCGTCTACGAGCGGCGCGACGAGGCGAAGGAGACGGGCGCGCGCGCCGCCGCCGAGGCCGCCGCGAAGTGGACGTGGGCGCGCGCGGCGAGCCGCATCGTCGAGCGCCTGCGGGAGATCGGCTAGGCGCCCGCCTCTCTCACCAGCTGTCGAACGAGGTCAGCGCCGAGGCGACGCGCTCGAGCTCCTCCGCGGAGAGATCGTTGTAGTACGGCAGCCGGAGGAGGCGGTCGCTCACGTCCTCCGTGACGGGGCAATCGCCTTTCTTCCCTCCGAACTTCATGCCCATCGGAGAGAGATGGAGCGGCTGGTAGTGGAACACCGCGAGGATGCCGGCCGCCCTCAGATGCTCGATGAGCGCGTGCCGCACGCGCAGGGACGGGAGGAGCAGGTAGAACATGTGAAAAGAAGGCTCGCACTCGGGCGGCACGACGGGAAGGCGCACGCCGTGCTCCCCCGCCCAGGCGCCGAGCGCGCCCGCATAGAACTCGAAAATCGCGCGGCGCTTCGCGATCACGGCCTCGCGCGCCTCGAGCTGCGCGAAGAGGTACGCCGCGAGGAGGTCCGACGGAAGGAAGCTCGACCCGAGATCGACCCAGGTGTACTTGTCGACCTGGCCCCGGAAGAACCGGCTCCGGTTCGTGCCCTTCTCGCGCACGATCTCCGCGCGCGGAAGGAGCGACACGTCGTTGAGCACGAGCGCGCCGCCCTCGCCGCAGTTGAAGTTCTTCGTCTCGTGAAAGCTCAGGGTCGAGAGGCGCCC
>DATIFW010000233.1:0-17766 GCA_035455045.1 Thermoanaerobaculia bacterium
ACGTCTCCGTCGGCACGACGCGCTGGAGCGGCTTTCTGCAGGACGAGTGGAAGCCGCTTTCGAATCTCTCCATCAACGTCGGCGTGCGGTACGACCTCGACACGAACGCCAACGACCCGGACTTCAGCCACCCGCTCGTTCCGAACGGACGGGACCGCGACACGAACAACATCCAGCCTCGCCTCGGCTTCTCGTGGGACGTGACGAAGTCCGGCCAGTACGTGGTGCGCGGCGGAGCGGGGATCTTCACCGGCCGCTACCTGCTCGTGCCGATCTTCACGGAGCTCCAGCAGAACGGCGCCACGGGCTGGCTGATCCGGCAGCGGCTCAACGGGCTGCTGCTCGGCCTGCCGGCCCTGGCGCTCGACCCGGCGAACCCCCGCACCACCGGCATCGCGCTCCCTCCGGACATCACGCTTCTCGACAAGACCTTCGACGCCCCCGAGGCCACGCAGGCGAGTCTCGGCGCGACGGCCAGGCTCGGGAACACGGGCCTCTACTTCGACGTGGAGGGGGTCTACGTCAAGGGGCGCAAGGAGATCATGCAGCGCGACGCGAACTGGTCGGGCAACGCCACGCACGTCCGCCCCAACCCCGCCTACAACCAGATCAACACGTATACGAACGACGGCGAGTCCGTGTACAAGGGGCTCACCTTCAGCGTCAACGGAAACCTGAAGGGCGGGCACCTGATCACCACTTCCGTCACGCTGGCCAGCAAGAAGAATCGTAACGACGACTTCAGCCCCGAGTTCCCTGTCGGCTATCCGAGCGATTCGGCGGATCCCGCCGCCGAGTACGGCAGGGCCCGTTCCGACGAGCGCTTTCGTCTCGTCATGACGGGTATCTTCCGCCTTCCCTGGCAGGTGACGGTCTCGCCCATCTTCGAGTACGGCTCGGGCCAGCCCTGGACGCACCGCTACGGCTACGACTTCAACGGCGACGGCAAAACGGGCGACCGGCAGCCGGGCGTGGAGCGCTTCGGCGAGGACGGCCCGCCTTTCCGCCAGCTCAGCCTTCGCGTGACCAAAGGCGTCCCCCTGCCGTTCGGGAAAGTCGACGTCTTCGTCGAGGCCTACAACGTCTTCAACACCGTCAACTACGACGTTTCCACGATCGACGGGGGCGAGTTCACCGCCGGGCCGACGCTCGCCAACCCGAACGCCGTAGCCGTCCGCAACTCGAATTTCGGCAAGTTCGTCAATACGTTCCCGGGGCGCGAGGTGCAGTTCGGCGTCCGCCTTTCCTTCTGAGCCGATGACCGCCGAGGCATCGACCCTCCGGCGCGTCGCCGTCGTGACGGGGGGCGCGGCCGGCATCGGCCGCGCCACCGCTCTGCGTTTCGCGCGGGGCGGATCGATCGTCTCCGCGTGGGACGTGGACGAGAAGGGCCTCGCGGCGCTCGCCGACGAGCTCAAGGCCGCGGGCGCGCCCGACGCCGAGGTCCGGAAGGTGGACGTCACCGACGCGGCGGCCGTGGAGAGCGCCGTCGCCGGTGTCGTCGCGCGCTTCTCGCGGCTCGACGTCCTCGTGAACAACGCCGGAATCGTCCGCGACGCCCAGCTCGTGAAGTGGAAGGACGGCGCCGTCGTCTCGACGATGTCGGAGGCCGACTTCGACAGGGTCGTCTCCGTGAACCTCAAGGGCGTCTTCCTCTGCACCCGGGCCGTGGCCCCGCAGATGATCCGGCAGGGCGCCGGCGTCGTCCTGAACGCCTCCTCTGTCGTGGGTCTCTACGGCAACTTCGGCCAGACGAACTACGTCGCCACGAAAGCGGGCGTCATCGCGATGACGCAGACCTGGGCGCGCGAGCTCGGGAGGTTCGGAGTCCGCGTGAACGCGGTCGCTCCGGGCTTCATCGCGACGGAGATCCTGAAGGCCATGCCCGAGAAGGTCATCGCGGGAATGGTGGCGAGGACGCCCCTGGGCCGGATGGGCAGGCCGGAGGACATCGCCGAGGCCTATTTCTGGCTGGCGTCCGACTCCGCCGCTTTCGTGCACGGCACGACTCTCTCGGTGGACGGCGGGCTCGTGGTGGGGACGTGACCGCGAACGGCCGCTACGCGCGCATCGTGTCGACCGGCGCGTACGTCCCGGAGATCGAGACCTCGAACGACGCGCTCCGCGCGCGCTTCGACGCGACGGCCCCCGAGTTCGTGGACAAGATGGAGGCGGGCAGCGGCATCCTCACGCGCTGGCAGGCGCCGGACGACTGGGCCACGTCGGATCTCGCGGTGCGCGCCGCGCGGAAGGCCCTGGAGAACGCGGGACGTTCGCCCGGGGACGTGGACCTCATTCTCCTCGGCACGGACTCGCCGGACTTCATCACGCCGGCCACGTCCGTCGTCGTCCAGCACAAGCTCGGCGCGAAGAACGCCGGTACGTTCGACGTGGGCTGTGCCTGCGCCTCGTTCCCCACGGGCCTGTCGACGGCCGCGGGGCTCATCGCGACGAACCCGTCCTTGAAGACCGTCCTCGTGATCGGCGCGTACATGATGCGCAAGCTCACGGACCCGAAGGACCCGATGATCTTCTTCTTCGGGGACGGAGCGGGTGCCGCCGTGCTCGAGGGCGGTGACGAGCCGGGCTTCGTCACAGCCGCCTTCCGGGCCGACGGCGCGTTCCATCGCAACTGGGCGATCTTCTCGGGAGGAACGGCCGAGCCGGCGAGCGAGGAGGCTCTGCGCGCGGGCCGAACGACGGTGAAGCTCATCGAGCGCTACCCCCCGGAGCTCAACCACGAAGGCTGGCCGAGCCTCGTGCGCCAGATGGCCGCGCAGGGGCGATTCTCGGTCTCCGACATAGACCTCGTCCTCTTCACGCAGGTCCGCAAGCCCTCGATCGACCTCGTCATGAAGAATCTCGGCCTCCCCATGGAGAAGACGCACACCGTGATGGAGAAATGGGGGTACACGGGCTCGGCGAGCGTGGCAATGGCCCTCGACGACGCGCGGGCGCAGGGCAAGGCCCGCCCCGGAGACCTCGTCGTGCTCGTCGCGTCGGGCGTGGGCTACAACATGGCTGGCGCGGCCTTTCGCATGACCTGAGGATTCGCGTCATGTCGCGTCTCAGGAAGCTCGCCCTCGCGCTCGCCCTCCTGCTCGTCCTTCTGGGGGCGGCCGTGGCGGTCCTGTTCTGGAAGAGGCCGCTCGCGGTCCTCGCGTGGTCGGGTCGACGGCGGCTCGAGGCCGGGGGCTGTTCGAAGCAGAAGGTGGCCTCGGCGGCGGGGCCGCAAACCGTATTCCGCGGCGGCTCGGGGCCCGCCGTCGTTCTCCTTCACGGTGCGGGCGACCAGGCCGGAACCTGGGCGGGCGTTGCGCCGTCTCTCGCGAAGAGCTTCACCCTGATCCTCCCCGACCTGGCGGGCCACGGTGAGAGCGCGCCGGCTCGGGGCCCCCTGCCACTCGGAGCCCTCCTCGAGGGTCTCGACTCAGTCCTCGAGCGCCAGGCCCCGGCCGGAAAGGTCACGCTCGTCGGGAACTCTCTCGGCGCGTGGATAGCGGCGCTCTGGGCAAAGGAGCATCCCGCCCGCGTGGAGCACCTCGTCTTCGTGAACGGCGGGCCGATCCGAAAGGAACCCACCGACCTGACGCTCATGCCCCGCACGAGAGCCCAGGCCGACGCGCTCCTTCATGCGCTCCGCGATCCGACGAGTCCGGTCGTTCCGACCTTCGTCGTGGACGACCTCATCCGCGTTTCGAACGAAGGACCGATCGCCCGCCTCGCGGCCGACGCGAAAGGAATGGAGGCGTACCTCCTCGACGGGAAGCTCGACACGCTCACGGTTCCCGTCGACCTCGTCTGGGGGGCTTCCGACACGCTGCTTCCTCTCGCGTGGGCGGAGCGCCTCCAAGCGCAGCTCCCGGCGGCACGCCTGACGAAGATCGACAGGTGCGGCCACGTGCCTCAGCAGGAATGCCCCGAGGCGTTCGCGGCGGCTCTTTCGAGGGTCCTGAGAGACCCGCTTCCCGCACCCACGGTGTCTTCACCGCCTACCCCGTCTGTGAAGAGGCCCGCCCCTCCATGATCGGCGGCGACGTCCTCGGAGAGCGGGCGCGCCTCACGCCGTCCAAGACGGCGCTCGTGGAGGTCGCGACGGGGCGGCGATTTTCGTATGCGGAGATGGATACGCGCGCGAAGGCGGCGGCTCGTGCGCTCACGGAGGGTCTCGGGCTGGGGAGAGGCGACCGCGTCGCGCTCCTCGCCCACAACCGCGTCGAGTTCCTCGACGTCTTCTTCGCAGCGGGGAAAGCGGGCTTCGTCCTCGTTCCACTCAGCACACGCCTCACGTCGAACGAGCTCGCGGGAATCCTGGAGGACGCTCAACCGAAAGCGTTGATCTACGGGACAGGGTTCGAAGAGACCGTTGAAGATCTGCTTAAGAGGGTAAGAGGGGTTGTGGGCGTACCTCTCGACCTGCCGGTTGCGCGCGATGGGACGTCCGAAGAGGACCTGCTCAGAAGGGGGAATGCGGGCCCTGGCGCGGGCGGAGCGTCGCGAGGGCCGGCCGGGCCACCGCACGGGCGCTTACTCACTCTCGAAGAAATCTCTTCTTCTCTTCCTCTTCCAGCGGCGCCTACTGGCGCCGCTGCAGAATATTCCTCTTCCTCCCGTCCCGCGCCCGCGGATCTCTACTGCCTGCTCTACACGTCCGGCACCACCGGCAAGCCGAAGGGCGTGATGGTGCCGCACCGGATGGTCGGATGGAATGCGGTGAACACGGCCGTGTCCTGGCAGCTCCGCGAGGACGACGTCTCGCCGATCTTCACGCCGCTCTACCACGCGGGCGGGCTCGGCGCGTTTCTCACGCCGATCTTCGCGATCGGCGGGACGATCGTGCTGCACGCCGCCTTCGACGTGGAAGAGATCCTCGCGACCATCGGGCGGGAGCGCTGCACCGTCGTACTGGGCGTTCCGACGATCTTCCGGATGCTCCGCGAGGCGAAGGGTTTCGCGGGCGCGGACTTTTCGAGCGTGCGCTGGTTCGCCAGCGGGGGAGCCCCGCTGCCCCTCGATCTGATCCAAGCGTGGCAGGCGCGAGGCGTCGTCCTGAAGCAGGGCTACGGCCTGACCGAGGTGGGCGTGAACTGCTTCGCGATGACGGCCGAAGAATCCGTGAGAAAGGCCGGCTCGATCGGCAAGCCGCTGATGTTCACCGAGGCGCGACTCCTTCTCGAGGACGGTCGCGAGGCGGGCGCGAACGAGGTCGGGGAGCTTCTCCTCCGCGGCCCGCACGTCTGCCAGGGCTATTTCCGGAACCCCGAGGCCACGGCCGCCGCCCTCGACGCGGAGGGCTGGTTCCACACGGGCGATCTCGCCAAGCGGGACGCGGACGGCTTCTACACGATCGCGGGGCGCAAGAAGGACATGTTCATCTCGGGCGGCGTCAACGTCTATCCGGCGGAGGTGGAAGGAGTGCTCTTCCAGCACGCGGGCGTGAAGGACGTCGCGGTCCTCGGCGTGCCGGACGAGAAGTGGGGCGAGGTCGGCGTCGCGTTCGTCGTGAGAAGAGAAGACGAGAAGAAAGGCGAAGAGAAGATTTCTGTGAAGGTAAGAGGGAAAGAAGAGGAAGGAAGGATTTCTTCGAAGATAAGAGGGGAAGAAGAGAAGAAAGGGGAGATTTCTTCGAAAGTGGAAGCGGGGCTGCGCACGGCGGGCGGCACAGGCGCGTCGGATCGGGCGGCGAACGCCGCCGAGTTGGCCACATTCGTCGAGGCGCGCCTCGCGCGCTACAAGGTCCCTCGGGAATTCATCTTCGTCGAGAGCCTCCCGCGAACGCCCTACGGGAAAGTCGTGAAGGGAGAGCTCCTTGCTTCTTACCTTTCTAGGAAATCTCCGTCCTCTTCTTCCTCTTCCTCTTCGTCTTCGTCTTCATCTTCCTCGGCGGTTTCGAAATGAGCGCGACGGCAGCTTCTCCCGTGCTGGCCCACCGCGTCGGCGGAGAAGGCCCTCCGCTGCTACTCCTGAACGGCGGCATGATGTCCATGTCCGCCTGGGAGCCCGTCGCCAGGCGGCTCGCTGAGCGCCATCGCGTCATCCGATGCGACTTCCGCGGGCAGCTCCTTTCGCCCGGAGTTCCGCCAGTGCACATGGAAGGTCACGCGGAGGACCTCGTCCGCCTCCTCGACGAGCTGTCGATCCCCCGTGTGGACGTCGTCGCGGCCTCGTTCGGGGCGTACGTCGGCCTCCTCCTCGCGGCGCTCCATCCCGAACGCGTCGCCTCGGTCCTGGCCGCCACCGTCACCGACGCGGTCGACGGGAGCATGGGCGAAGGGAGCGACGCGCTCGCCGCCGCCGTGAGGGAGGCCGTGGCAGGCGGCGACCGGTCGAAGGTCTACGACCACATCGTCTCGATTGCATACTCGTCCGCGTGGCGGGAATCCCACCGGGAGGAGCTCGCCGCCCGGCGCGCGCAGATGGGCTTCCTGCCCCAGGCCTGGTTTGCCGGCCTCGACGGGTTGCTCCGGGCACTCGTGGCCGTCGACCTCAAGCCGTACCTTCCGAAAGTCGCCTGCCCGGTTCTCGTCCTCGCGGCCGAGTGCGACTCCGCGATGCCGCTCGCGCGCACCGAGGCGGTGGCTCGCGCGATTCCGGGCGCGGACCTCGTGGTCGTGCCGGGCTCCGGGCACGCCGTGAGCGTGGAAAAGGAGGACGAGTTCCTCCAGATCGCCGAGCGATTCCTCGAGAGGGCCGCCCGGGAGGCGCGCCCGGCGGACACGCGGTGAGCGCCGCCCCTCCTTCGCTCCGCGAGGGCCGCCACGTCTTCGCGGGACACGGGTATCACTGGGAGCTGTACGGCACGGGCGCGCGCGAGACGGTGTGCCTTCTGAACGGCCTCGCGATGTCGACGAAGAGCTGGCTTTCCTTCCTGCCGGAGCTGACTCCGACGTACGACGTCCTCCTCTTCGACTACCTCGGGCAGGGCGCCTCCGACGACGCCGAGGTGAAAGCCGGGGCGATTCCGGCGTTCGGCGACGCACTCGCGGGGATCCTCGATGCCGCGGACCTCGGCCGCGTCCACGCGGTCGGCGTGTCGTACGGGGGTTTCGTGGCCGCGGATTTCGCGCGTCTTCACGGCGACCGTCTCCACACGCTCACCCTCTCGGGAGTTCTGCTCACGAAAGAGACGCTGTTCTCGATGTACCAGGACATGTCGCTGCGCTTCTACCGGGGCGGGCCGGAGCTCTTCGATCTCTACACCCGATACCTCTACGAGAAGATCTTCGGCGAGGCGTTCGTGACGCGCGTCGGGGAGAAGCTCGAGGCGATGCGGGGCAATTTTCGCGACCGATACCGGGACCGCATCGAGGCCCTCGTCCGTCTCACCGAGGCGCAGAACCCGTTCTTCGCCGCCCTGGAAGCGAATGCTCCCCGGTACGCCGCGATCCGGTGTCCGGTGCTCGTCCTCGCCGGCGCCGAGGATCGCGCGATCCCGCCTTCGCAGCAGCGAAAGATCGCCGCCGTCATTCCGCACGCGCGCTACGAGGAGATCGAGGGCTCGGGCCACGTCGTCTACCTCGAGCGGCCCGACCTCTTCTGGCCGCGCGTGAGGCGGTTCTTCGGGTCGAAAGATCCTCGGGCCTGAAGGCTCAGCGCCGCGCGCGGGCGAGGGACGGCGGTGCCTCCGACGCGAGCGCCGTCTCCTTCAACACACCGTGGCGCAGGATGTCCGAGATCTCTCTCACGACGACGTCCGTGTCCTTGCCGAACTGGTTCGGCACCCCGAACACGATCTCGACGGCGAAGTACTGGAGATAGATGCGACTCGCGAGCATGACGGCGGTGGTTGGAGGAACCCCCGGCCGGAGGTTGCGCGTGAAGGATTCGTTGCCCTGTGCCGCGAGGAAGCGCTCGAAGCGCGAGGCCATCTCCGAGTAGAACTTGCGGATGTGGCTGCCCGACAGCTCGACGACGTCGACGTAGATGAGCGCGACGTACTTGCGGTACTGGCGCACGCTGTCGCGGGCGGCAAAAGCCAGCGCCTCGAGGTTGTCCGGAAAGGTGCCCGACGCGAGCGCGCGGTTGAACGGAAAATCGGGGCTCTCGATGGCCTTCCAGTATTGCCCGAGAACCGTCTGGAAGATGGTCTCCTTGTCGGGGAAGTGGTGATAGACGTTTCCCGTCGAGACGCCGGCCGACTGGGCGATCTCGCGGATGCTCGTGCCACGGTAGCCCTGGCTGGAAAACAGATTCAGGGCCGCCTCGAGGATGGCCGCCCGGCTTTTCTCGGACTTCTTGTCCTGCTCCACCCCTGGAGTGTAGCCCCGAGCGTCAGCGCGGAGCGGATGCGGGCGTCGACGCGGCGGCGAGAAGGGTCCTCAGGCGCGGGAACGCAGCGGCGATGTCGTCCATCGAGACCGCGCCCGCCGAGAGGCGGAACCAGCCCGTGTCGCCGGCGAGGCCGAACGCCTGGAACGGCACAACGCCGATGCCCGCTCCGAGAAGGAGACGTCGCACGTCGTCGTTCGTCTTCACGTGCGTTCCATTCACGGTGCTGCCGAAGAGGTCGAAGCGCGCGGAAAGGTAGATGGCGCCCTGCGGCTCGATCGCCTCCACGGGAAAGCCGTCCTTCTTCATGTCCATGACTCCCCGGTAGAGCGCGTCGAGGCGCTGGACGAGCTTCTCGCGCACGGAGTCGCGGTAGGCCGAGATGACCTCCGGCTCGTTCAGGAGGGAGGCGACGCCGACCTGCTCGGCTTTCGGCGCCCACGCGCCCACGTGGCCGAGGATGTCGGACATGCGCCGCCGGACGGCGGGCGGCATGACGCCCCAGCCAACGCGCAGTCCGGTCGCGCAGAAGGCCTTGGAGATCGCGTCGAGGAAGATCACGTACCTCGCGCTCTCGGGCACGAGCTCGACGGGCGTGTGGTGTACGGCTTTTCCGAACGTGAGCGTCCAGTACACCTGATCGAAGACGAAATAGAGCGGCTTACCTCCCGTCGCCTCGCGTTTCCGGTTCTCCTCCACCACCATCGCCGTGATCGCCATGAGGGCTTCCCTCGAGATGACGGTCCCGGTCGGATTCAGGGGCGAGTTGAGGATCAGAAGCCGCGCCGTCGGCAGGTGCGGGCGGAGCTGGTCGGGCGTCGGGAAGAAGTTGGACGAGGCCGAAACGATCACCGGAATCCCGTGAGCGCCCGACAGGTAGGCGTAGTGGTTGTTGTTCCAGCTCGGCACCGGGTAAATCGCCGCATCGCCCGGATCGACGAGCGTCCGGTACGCGCCGTAGAGGAGCGGCCTCGCGCCCGAGGCGATCACGACGGAGTCGACGGGATACGAGAGCGCGAGATCCCTCTCGTAGAGGCGAACGACGGCCTCGCGCAGGGCCAGGATGCCTTCGGCGGGCGGGTAATTCGTCTGTCCGGATTCGAGCGCCTTGCGCGTGCCCTCGAGGAGCTCCTTCGGAATCGGAAAGTACTTCGGGTCGAAGTCGCCGACCGACAGGTTGCAAACGGGCAGGCCCTTCGCGTGCATCGCGCGAATCTCCCCCGCGATGCGCAGAATCTCCGACCCCACCACACCACGGGCGAGCGCAGAGAGACCCGCGTCGCCCTTCTCGGGCGACTGAAAGTAGGAAGTCACGTCCATCTTTGCGAGTCTATTACGCCGCGCCTTCCCGCCGCGAGGGGCGTTCATCGCCTTCATGATGCAAAGTACTTGACAGAAGGGACCCGAGGAGCCACGCTGTCCGACGATGGCGGCGGGGTCGACGGCCAATCTCAAAGACCGGGCGGAAGAGGACCTGAGGTTCATCCGCGATGCGATGGGCCGCGGTGCGGCCTTCACGTGCGTGCCGGGCCGGGGAGGCGTCGCGATGGGCGCCGTCGGCGCGGTCGCAGCGGTGCTCGCCTCGCGGTCCGGCTCGCCGCGCGCCTGGCTCGCACTCTGGGTGGCGGCGGGCGCGCTCGCCTTCGGGATCGGCGTCGTTGCAATCCTCCGCAAGGCGCGGCGCTTCGACCACCGGCCGGCCGGCTCGGCGGCCCGCCGTTTCGCGCTCGCACTCCTTCCCCCTCTCGTCGCGGGGGCGGCCCTGACGGCCGCGCTCGCCCGCGCCGGCTCCTACACGTTCCTCCCGGCCGTCTGGCTCCTCTTCTACGGCTGCGGGGTCGTCGGGGCGGGGGTTTCGTCCGTGCCGGTGGTTCCGGCGTTCGGCGGGGCGCTCGTCCTCCTCGGTCTCGCGGCTCTGCTCTGGCCACACGCGGGAAACGCCCTTCTCGGCGTCGGGTTCGGGGCCGGACACGTCGCGTCGGGCCTCATTGTCGCCCGGAAGCACGGTGGTTGAGGCCGCGCGTTCCCGCGGTGCGAGAGTCGAGGCCCTGCGCGCACGCGCGACGGGGAAGGAGCGGCCGAAGAGGCCGGCGTCCGCGCCGTCCGAAGCGATGCGGCTCGAGGGCCTGATCCACGAACGCCTCCGCCTCGGGATCGTGAGCGCGCTCGCGGGCGCGCCGTCCCTCACCTTCGTGGAGCTCAAGGCGATCCTCGGCGCGACGGACGGGAACCTCTCCGTCCATGCGCGCAGGCTCGAGGAAGCGGGCTACATCTCGTGCACGAAGGGCTTCGACGGCCGCGTGCCCCGGACCGAGTTCCGGCTCACCGAGGACGGCCGCCGCGCCCTGCGCCGCTACCTCGACCACCTCGAAGCGCTCATCGAGGCGACCCGGAAGCGCTGAGGCGACGGCGCCCCTGCTAATCTCCCCCGCCATATGCGCTGGTCCCAGTCGTTTCTCGTGACGCTCCGTGAGGTGCCCGGCGACGCCGAGGTCGTCTCGCATCAGCTCCTCTACCGCGCGGGGCTCATCCACAAGCTCGCCGCGGGCATCTACTCGTACACGCCGTTCGGATTCCGGTCGCTGAAGAAGATGATCGAGATCGTGCGGGAGGAGATGGACGCGACGGGCGCGCTCGAGGTGGATCTCCCGATTCTCCAGCCGAAGGAGCTCTGGGTCGAGTCCGGCCGCTGGGACCGCTACCAGGCCGAAGGGATCCTCTTCCATCTCAAGGACCGCAAGGACGGCGAGTTCGCGCTCGCGCCGACGGCCGAGGAAGCCGTCACGGACATGGTGCGGCGGTCCGTCACGTCGTGGCGGCAGCTCCCCTTCAACCTGTACCAGATCCGGACGAAGTTCCGCGACGAGATCCGCCCGCGCTTCGGGCTCCTGCGCGGCCGCGAGTTCCTCATGAAGGACGCCTACTCCTTCGACCTCGACCAGAAGGGACTCGACGCCCATTACAAGAAGATGGACGGCGCGTACCGGAAGATCTTCGACCGCTGCGGCCTCGAGTTCGCCGTCGTCCAGGCCGATTCGGGCGCGATCGGCGGCTCGGCGTCCGAGGAGTTCATGGTCGTCGCGGAGACGGGCGAGGACGCGCTCGTCTTCTCGGACGCGGGCGACTACGGCGCGAACATCGAGAAGGCGACGACGGCGCCTCTCCCCGAGCCCTGGGCAGGGGAGGTTGAGAAGCCCTTCCAGAAAGCCGGCGCGACCACGCCAGGCATCACGACGACGGAAGGACAGGCGAAACACCTTGCGACGGACCCGGCGCGCATCGTCAACACGATGCTCTACGAAGCCGTCGGAGCGGACGGCAAGGGACGGCTCGTCGCCGTGCTCATCCGCGGCGATCTCGCCATCAACGAGGTCAAGCTCCCCAAGGCGATCGGAGCGCTTCACGTAAAGCTCGCTTCGGAAGAGATTCTTAGAAAGGTCACGGGAACGCGTCCCGGCTTCGTGGGCCCCATTGGTCTTTCCACCTTCGAAGAAAAACCAGTTGGCATCTACGTCGACCGCTCCCTTGAGCGCGGCGTCAACGTCTGGTGCGGCGCAAATCGCGACGACCATCATCATGCTCAGGTGTCCATCAGGCGTGACGTGATGTCCGACCGGGCTTTCGACGGCGTCATCGAGGTCGCGACCGCGCGCGAAGGCGATCCCTCGCCGGCGGGCAGGGGTACGCTGCACATCAAGCGAGGCATCGAGGTCGGCCACATCTTCAAGCTCGGCACGAAGTACTCCGAGGCGATGAAGTGCGAGGTCGCCGACCCGGCCCAAAAGATGGTGCCGCTCACGATGGGCTGCTACGGACTCGGCCTCGGCCGCACGGTGGCGGCGGCCGTGGAGCAGCACCACGACGAGCTCGGCATCATCTGGCCCGTGCCGCTCGCGCCGTTCGCCTGCGTCGTCGCCGCGCTCCAGCGCGACGCCCACGTCCTCGAGGCGGCGGACGGGCTCTACGAAGCCCTCAAAGCCGCGGGCATCGAGGTCTTCTACGATGACCGCGACGAACGCCCGGGCGTGAAGTTCAAGGATCTCGACCTCGTCGGTTTTCCCGTGCGCGTCGTCGTGGGCGGAAAGGGCCTCGCGAAGGGCGTCGTCGAGGTCTCGACGCGCCGGGAAAGGAAGGCTGCCGAGGTCGCGCCGGACCGCGTCGTCGCGCTCGTGGTGAAAACCCTCGCGGCGGGGGCGAAGACGCTGGCGTCTTGAGCGCTGCCGCGCCCACGGAGGCTCGCCTCTCCGAATCCGTCTCGGTCTTCACGTACGGCGGCGAGACTCTCGCGACGAGCTACGGGGCGAACGCGGTGGCGTTCTTCGGCGACGGCGCGACCGTCCTCGTGGACCCGTTCGTTTCACCGGTGCAGGCGGAAGGGCTCGACGGACTTCTTCACGCGCGCACGGCCGCTCCCGTGACGCACGTCGTCCTCACGCACCACCACACGGACCATGCTCTCGGTGCGGGATACTTCGCCGCGAAGGGCGCCGAAGTCATCGCGCACGAGAAAGCCGCGGCGCGGATGGCGGAAGAGCATCCCGGCCTCATCGCCGAGCGCCGGAGAGACCCCGAGGTCGCGCACCTCTTCGAATCCGCGGCGACGTACGTCCCGTCGCGGATCATCTCCGACACGTTTCTCATCGAAGCGCGAGGGCTCCGGCTGGAAGTCTTCCATCCCGGCCATGGCCACACGCCGGGGGACCTCTGCGTTCTCGCGCCCGCGCCCGGTGTCCTCGTAGCGGGAGACCTCGTGTCGACGGGCTACCACCCGAACCTCGAGGACGCGGATGTCACGGGGATGCGCGCCGCTCTGGGGCGCCTGCGTCTTCTTCCGTTCTCGACACTCGTTCCCGGACATGGTCCGCCGAGTCGGCGCGAATCCCTCGAAGACCAGCTGCGCTATCTCGACGTCGCCGCGAAGGCGGTGCGGCGCGCTCTCGAGTCGGGAACCGAGGGGGATGCTCGCGCGGCGATGACGCGGGCGTTTCCTTCGTTCCGTCTCGAGATCGTGCTCCCGGCGCTCGTGGCCGCCCTTCGTTAGTACGTCCGCATCATACGGGGAGCAGGGCGCCGTTCTTAGAATCGCGCCGGACCGAAAAGGAGCACCTGCGTGAGCTATACCAAACAAGAGGCCCTCGACTACCACTCGACGGGTCGCAAAGGA
Source organism: Thermoanaerobaculia bacterium (assembly GCA_035455045.1). Lineage (GTDB taxonomy): Bacteria > Acidobacteriota > Thermoanaerobaculia > UBA5066 > UBA5066 > Fen-183. The sequence continues at coordinate 13,433 of DATIFW010000233.1, forward strand.
AAACTCGAGGTCGTTCCCTGCAAGCCAAGCAGTACCGCCGGGGATCTGACCCTCGCCTACTCACCCGGCGTGGCCGAGCCCTGCCTGGAGATCGCGCGCGATCCCGAGCTCGTCTACGAGTACACGGGGAAGGGAAACCGCGTCGCCGTCGTCTCCAACGGGACCGCCGTGCTCGGCCTCGGCGACATCGGCCCGCTGGGCGCCAAGCCCGTCATGGAAGGGAAGTGCCTCCTCTTCAAGAGGTTCTCGGACATCGACGCCTTCGACATCGAGGTCGACGAGAAGGACCCCGACAAGCTCATCGAGTGTGTCGCCCGCCTCGAGCCCACGTTCGGCGGCATCAACCTCGAGGACATCAAGGCGCCCGAGTGCTTCTACATCGAGGAGAAGCTCAAGGCGCGGATGAAGATCCCCGTGTTCCACGACGACCAGCACGGAAGCGCGATCATCTCGGCGGCGGCGTTCCTGAACGCGCTCGAGCTCACGGGCAAGAAGCTCGAGGACGTGAAGGTCGTCTTTGCGGGCGCGGGCGCGGCGGCCATCGCCTGCGCGAACCTCTACATCACGTACGGCGTGCGCCTCGAAAACATTCTCATGGTCGACCGGACCGGCGTGATCTGGAAGGGCCGGAAGGAGAACATGAACCCGTACAAGGAGCGCTTCGCCCGCGACACGAAGAAGCGCACGGTCGCCGAGGCGCTCGTGGGCGCGGATGCCTTCGTCGGCGTTTCCGCCGCGAAGCTCATCAACGGGGACATGGTCAAGACGATGGCGAAGGATCCGATCATCTTCGCCCTGGCGAACCCCGTGCCGGAGATCTTCCCCGAGGAGGCGAAGGCCGCGCGCCCCGACGTCATCATGGCGACGGGCCGCGCCGACTATCCGAACATGGTCAACAACGTGCTCGGCTTCCCGTTCATCTTCCGGGGCGCGCTCGACTGCCGCGCGACCCAGATCAACGAGGCGATGAAGCTCGCCGCCTCGAAGGCCCTCGCGGATCTCGCGAAGGAGGACGTGCCCGACTCCGTGGCCCGCGCGTACGGCGTGGAGGGCTTCAAGTTCGGACGCGAGTACCTCATCCCGAAACCGTTCGACTGGCGCGTGCTCCTGCACGTCGCGCCGGCGGTGGCCGCGGCGGCCGCGGCGACCGGAGTCGCCAAGCAGCCCATCAAGGACCTGGAGGCGTACCGCCGCAAGCTCGAGGGCATGCTCTCGCGCTCGCGTTCGTTCATGCAGGTCATCCACGAAAAGGCGAAGTCGAACCCGAAGCGGATCGTGCTGGCCGAGGGTGACCACCCGAAGATCCAGCGCGCAGCCAAGTTCCTCGCCGAGGAGGGAATCGCCTCGCCCATCCTCCTCTCGCGCGGAAAGAAGGCCGAGGCGGCTCTGAAGGCGCTCGACGTGAAGGCGGCCGTCTCGGTCGTCGATCCGGAGGAGCACCCGAACTTCAAGAACTACGTCGAGGCCTTCTGGGAAAAGCGGAAGCGCCACGGCGTGACGAGAGAGGACGCGCAACACATGCTGCGCGTGAGGAATTTCTTCGCCGGGATGATGGTCGCCCAGGGGGATGCAGACGTGGCGCTCTCGGGCCTGACCACCTATTACCCGGAGACGATCCGGCCGGCGCTGTTGACCATCGGCGTCGCCCCGGACGCGAAGAAGGTCTCGGGCCTCTACATCCTCATCCTGCAGGACCGGGTCTTCTTCTTCGCCGACACCACCGTCAACATCGACCCGTCGGCCGAAGACCTCGCGGAGATCGCAATCCGGTCCGCCGACACGGCGAAGCTCTTCAACATCGTGCCGCGCGTCGCGATGATCGCCTTCTCCAACTTCGGCTCCACGCGCTCGCCGGAGACCGACAAAGTGCGCGCTGCGGTGAAGCTCGTGCACGAGCGGCGGCCGGACCTCGAGTGCGACGGCGAGATGCAGGCCGACACGGCCGTCCTTCCCGAGTTTCTCCAGGAGAACTATCCGTGGACTGCGCTCAGCGGCGCGCCCAATGTCCTCGTATTTCCCGAACTGCAGAGCGCGAACGCGGCCTACAAGCTCGTCTGGCGCCTTGCGAAGGCCGAGGCGATCGGTCCGATCCTGATGGGGATGGGCAAGCCCATTCACGTCCTCCAGCGGGGCGTCGAAGTCTCCGACATCGTCAACATGGCCGCGTTCGGCGTGGTGGACGCCCAGTCGCGGAAGACGTGACTCCTCACATGCGGCCAGCCCGTCCGTTACGATGCGGGCCGCGTGGACATCCTCACGACAGGGTGCGGCCTCCTCGCCGCCTGGGCGGCGGCGCCCGCGTTCGACGCCTTCCTGAGGTGGCGGCGCCTCGCGGCGCCGCAAGGCGGCGCGCGAGACGAATCCGGCACCCGCGCGCCGAGGAAGATCCTGGCCGTGATCCCGTCGCGCGCCGAGGGGGCGCGGGTTGGAGATCTGGCCGGGGATTTGAAGAGAGAGTCGGAGAGAGAAGAGAAAGAGAAGAAAGAGAAGATTTCTTCGAAGGTGGAAGAGGCGGGAGCGGCCGATGGTGCTTCCCCGGTGGTGGCCGCGCCACGGGGCTGCCTCGACGTGCTGGTCCTTCTGGACGGTCCCGACCCGGACGCCGAAGCGCGACTCGCGCGCGAGGGCGTCGAATACCTTTCTAAGAAATCCCCGGGCCCTTCCAAGGGCCACGCGCTGGCATTCGTGGCGGAAGAGCTCGCCCAGCGTCTGGACTCATACGATTTCATCGTCGTGTTCGATGCCGACATGCGGCTGCCCGAAGGATTTTTCCGCGACCTGAACGTCCCCGAAGGCACCGAGGCCTTTCAGCTGCCGGTCCGGCCTTCGGGCGTTCCGGCGCCCGGCGCGCCGCGCGTCGAGGCGCTTTCTTTGGCCGAGGCACGACTGGACGATGCCGCTCGCGACGCGGAGAGCCTGCCCGTCCGGCTGCGCGGCAAGGCGATGGGGCTCACCCCCAGGACATTCCGCCTCGGCCCGGCGGCCGCGACGCGGACGACGGCCGAGGATTCCGAGGCGACGCTCGCCCTCCTCGCGAAAGGCGTCGCCGTCCGCGCGCTGCGTGGCCCGTTCGCGTTCGACGAGCCTACCCCCGCGGCGACCGCGATGGCGCGGTCGCGCGCGCGGTGGTTCGGCGGGCACCTTAAGCTCCTGGCGACAGGCTTCGGCGATCTCGCGAGGTGTTTCGTGCGCAAGCCGCTCGGGACGTTCGTCCTTGCATGCGATCTTTGGCTCCGGCCACGGCTGTTCGTGCTGCTTTCCCTCGCGTTTCTTGCGGCCTTTTCGGATATCGGATTGCTGTTTTTTTCTTCGAAGGGCGCGTGGACGAGCCTTGGCGCGGGGACCGCCGGTGCCGCGGCCGGGGCCATGTCCCACGCCGCGACGGGAGGCGGCTCGCTTTCAGCCCGACCCATCACGCTCCTGGTCTTCCTCTTCCTTCTTTCATTCGAAGCAAAAGCCACGTTGGCCTTCGAGTGGCTCTCGCTCGTCGCGCTCCGCCGCCACATCGGCTATCCATCGGAGGTGCCGCCCGTATCCGTAGCCGATCTCCTGGCGTCGCTTTCGATGTGGGTGCGCGCAGCCGGCCGGGCGCTTCTCGCGCCGTCGCGCTGGCATCGGGCACGGCCCCCGGCGTGAAGGCCGTTCTTCTCGTTCCGCGCCTTCCCGGAACGGGCTTCACGGGTGACCGCCTGCGTGCCGAGCTCCATCTTCAGGCGCTCGCGTCGGCGGGTTATGAGACGGCTCTCGTCGGCGGGGTCGCGGGAGAAGAGGAGATTCTTCGAGTGAAGGACGCGGCGGCCGTCCATCCCGTGCGGCTCCGTCGCGCCCTGCTTCCGGTTGGGCTCGCGTCGGCAGCGGTTTCCGGCGAGCCGCTCCAATCCGCCCTTTTCAAAGGCGCTTTCGGACCTTGCGTTCGTGACGCCGCCCGCAATGCGGATCTTTTGGTCTGCCTCCTTCTCCCTCGCCTCCTCGCTCATCTCCGCTCACTCCCCGCGCTCCCGCGCGTCGTGGACTACGTCGACGCCCTCGCCGAAGCCGCGCGTCAGGCGGCACGAAATGACCCCGCTCCGTGGCGCCGGGCGTACTGGACCGTCGAGGCTCCTCGCCTCGCGGCCGCGGAGGCGCGGGCGGCCCGGGGCGCTGCGGTCCTCCTCGCGACGACGCCGTTCGACGCCGCGCATCTCCCCGCCGGCACGCGGGCCGTCGCGAACGGCGTTACGCTCCTGCCCCCCGGACCGGCGGAGCGCGCGCGCGTCGTGGCCTTCACCGGGCGTCTCATGTACCGTCCGAATCGCTTGGCGGCGCGACGACTGCTCCGCGACATCTGGCCGCGC
>DATIFW010000234.1:0-9047 GCA_035455045.1 Thermoanaerobaculia bacterium
TTGCCGTCGGGATCCCGCCCGAAGAGGCGCAGGACGAAGCTGTAGTCGTAGTTCGGCGGGCCCGGCAGCGTCTCGGGCAATTGGAGGATCACGGTCGCCTTCCCGCCCGCATCCAGCGCCACGGCGTCGACGTTCGCGACGGGATATGGCACGGACACGGAGCCCGCGCCGGCCTTCACGTCCCAGCCGTACGTCGTCGCGCTGCCGGCTTCGCCGAGGCCGGCGTCCTCGACCCACTGCGGGGTCTGGGCCCTCACGCGGAAGAGCTGCGCCGAGACCTTCACGCCTTGCGGCACGCCGCCCGCGTAACGCTCCACGGCCACGGACGCCGTCAGCTTTCCGCCGGCCTGCAGCGTCTCCTGTTCCGTCGTCACCTTGAAGAAGAACAGCGGCTTGACGTATTCGTTGACGCGGAGCTCGCCCGTGTGGCTCGCGCCCGCGATCTGCGCGCGCACGCGGTAGACGCCGTTGAGGTCGGCGCCCGGCGGGATCGCGAGCGCGCCCGAGAACGTGCCGAAAGCCGTCAGGGGCGCGTCGACTTCCTTCACGACGACGCCGCCCGTCAGGTCCACGAGGGAGACGCGCGCGACCTCGGTCCTGCCGGTCAGCGAGTTCCAGAGCCGGCTCAGGCCGTTCACCGGCTGGCGGAGGACGCCCTTGAAGCGGACGTTCGCGCCGCTCTTGTAGAGCGGACGGTCGGTGTAGAGGTAGACGTCGGGAAAGACCGCGGTCGTCGGGAAGAACTCGGTGTCCACGATCGCGGTCGAGTCCTTCTCCCTGACGACGACGAGAAGCTCGGTGTCCTTGAGGTCCCGGATCGAGAGCACCCCTTCGCGATCCGTCCTTCCCGTCGCGATCCACTGGCCGCGCAGGTTGCGGACTTCGACGTCCGCGCCCGGCGCCGGGCGGCCGTCTCGGCGCGCGACGCGGACGAGCGCGGCTCCATCCGTCTCTTGCACCGAGACCGCCAGGTCGTTCACGGCGACGACGACCTGGCCCTCGAGATCGCCCTGCAGGACCTGGACGAGGTAGAAACCGGGCCCGACCGCCGGAAGCCTGACGACCTTCTGGCGTAGGCGCCCCTCGCGCGAAAACCACCAGTCGAACCCGGGCACGTCGAACGGAGCGCGTTGGTCCGCGCCTTCGGGCTGGAACGAGAGCTCCGTGACGAGCGTGAAGTTCGCCGGACCCGCGACGATCTTCGCCGGGCCCTCGGAAAGGCGCGTGCCGGCGGGTCCGGCCGAGCCGCCGCCGAACTCGTTCTCGAGGTCCTTGCGCAGCCGGTAGTTCGCCACGGTGCGGAGCCACTCGAGCTGGAGGCGCGTCTTGTTGAGGCCCGAGAAGAGGTACTTCGCGCTGTTCCACTCCACGGCGGGCTCGCGCCACGCGCGCCGGAGGTCGATCTGGCTCGCCACGAACTCCTTCATGTCCTTCGGGCGGTAGATGCGCACCGTGAACGGCGCCTCGCGGCTGTAGTGCAGCTCGACCTCGGGCGCCTCTGCGGGGCCGAAGTCGCGCCTCACCGTGATGTAGAGCTCCTTGGCGAGGAGCGGCGCGGCCTGAAGGCAGGCGAGGAGGACGAGGAGGCGGCGGGACATGCGGAACCTCGCGGCCCTCACGGCTCGGCTCCGCTCATCACGACGGCGCTCCCCGTCGCGCGCCCGGCGAAGGCGTACATCGGAAGGCGGTCGAGAAGCTGCATGGCGTCGGCGAGCTCCTTCGGCGGCGGCGCCTCGCCCCGGCGGCTCGCCGGCTCCTCGCCCTTCATCCCGACCTGGGGGTCCGGCGTGTCGCGCCGCCAGCCCCACGCCACGGCGGACCTCAGGAACGCGCCGGCGTTCCAGAACGCGCCCGACGACACCGGCTGCCGCGTGAACGCCTGGAGGAGCTTCGGCGACATCTTCTGGAAGGACGGCCGGCGCCCGGCGCAGACCTCCTCGATGCGCTGAAGCGCCGCCTTCGACGGCGAGAGCGCGACGTATCCGGGGCAGGCACGCGAGACGAGGACCTTGTACGAGGCGCTCTGATTGAAGAGCGCGTCGAGGTCGGCGAGTGCGCGGTCGTCTCCCTTCGGCTGCGGCACGAGAAGGGCCGAGAGCGCCTCGGGGCGGCCGTTCTCTCCCGCCGTCATGCCGAAATAGAGGAGCGACACGGGCACGGCGCGCGCGCCTCTCTTCTCCTTCGCGGTCCTGAAGTACGCCTCGACGGAGGCGACCGAGAGCGCGCCCGGGTCGGGCACGAAGACCGTCGCGAAGAACAGCGTGTCCGCCGGGATCGCGCCGAGGAGCGCCGGATCGACGGGGCCCGCGCCGAGAATGTGGTCTTTCGCGAGGGTCAGCTCGGCGCCCGCCGGTGTGAAGCGCGCGCGCTTGCCGTCCCAGTCGAAGGTGAGCCGAAGCTGGTCGTCGATGCCGAAGAGGCGATAGAGGACGACGGACCAGGCGGAGAAGAACGCGTGCGTGTCGACGTCGACGACGGCAGCCGCGAGCCGGGGCTCTTTCCCGCAGCGACGGGAGAGGACCGCGGCGACGCGCGGGTCGCGGCTGATGGCGAGGCACTCGGGCGTCTCGACGGCCGCGAACCGCTGGAGGCGCAGGGCGAGCGGCGTGACGGCGACGTCCTCGACGCGGCCCTCCTCCGGCGAGATCTTCGTCGCGATGTCCTCGCCGGACCGGAGCACCTTCAGGACGAGCCTGGCGGCTTCGCGCTCCCGTGGCGTCAGCGCGGGCAGCGTGACGCCGAACGGGCTCACGAGGTTCGAGGCGCGGAAGTAGCTCAGGCGAACGGGGCGGCCGTCGAGCAAACGCTCCGCGAGGAAATCCACGAGGCGGCCCTTCCAGGAGTCGTTCGTGCCGGCGGCGTAAAGGACGGGGCCGAGGCGCACCATCGAGCCGCGGAACAGGTTCGACGCCTGGAACTCCTTCATCCACGCGTTCTCTTTGAAGAGCTTCTTCAGCCGCGCGCCGTCCGAGACCGTGACCTCGTATTCCGGCCAGAGGATCGGCGGCGCATCCTGGGCCTCGGCGCGCGTTCCCAGAAGAGCGGCGGCGCCGGCGGCGGCGGCGATCGCGACGATCCCGAAGGAGCGGAGAGGGCGCGTCATGTCAGGGCTCCTTCCGGGCGCGGGCCTGCCAGCCGTTCCAGCGGAACGTGCCGACGAAGCGCGGGTTCGAGGCTGTGGGGCGCCACTCTGGCGGCCCGGCGAGGAGGTCGTCCAGCCACACCTTGCGCACGGCGGCGTCGGGGCCCGTCGCCCCGTTGTGCCAGACGACGAGGACGCGGTCGGGCGCCGCTCCGGGCGGGTTCAGGAGCAGCATGAGGTGCCACGCGTCGGCCGGAGGCTTCTCGGGGTTGTAGAACGCGAGGAGGTCGCCGGTCTCGACGCGGTCCTTCGCCGGCGCGCGCGAGACCGGCGAGAAGTTGTAGCCGAGCAGCTCCTCGGCCGTCACGAACGAGGCGGCGGCTCCGGCCTTGTCGCGCCAGAGGCCGCTCTTTTCGCCGAGCGCCTTGCGGTAGAGGAAACGCACGAACCCCGCGCAGTCCCGCTGCCCCGGATCCCAGTCGGCGCGCGGGCTCTCCGCCTGCGCCAGCGCTTCGTTCAGGAGGCGGAAGCGGGTGCCCTCGGCCGGCTCGCGCGGCGGGGCGGCCGACGCGAGGAGGACGACGAGCGGAAGGGCGGAGGGCGCGAGAAAAAGCGCGCGCACGTCAGTTCTCCTCGTTCATGTCGTCGTTCCCCTCGTTCGGCTTCCGCCGGAAGTCCTTCACCCAGGCCGGCCAGACGCGCGCGTCCTCGGGCTTTTTCTCCAGCGTGGGCAGATAGACGTGGGCCTGGGATCCCTTGTCCACGCGGATCCACGCGAGCGTCTGGGTCTCGCCGGGCTTCACGAGCGGCATCTTCACGTGCCGCCGGATCTCGTTCGGCGTGCCGCCGAAGAGGACGATGTTCAGCGTCGCGACCGTATGGGCCTTGTCGCCGCTCGGCCAGTAGTTCACGTCCACGCGGTAGAAGCCGAGCGGCGGCGACGCGTGCGTGTACAGGTACGGCCCGAAGCCCGGGCTGTCGAAGTCGCCGCCCTGCTCGTTCAGGTAGAACGTCCCGCCCGAGGGAGAGGTCGTGCTCGCCCAGAAGACGTGCGTCGTCGCGTCCTTGCCGGCGGTCGCCGGGTCGGCCGCGTCCGGAGGCGGCTCGTAGACGTGGAGGTCCGTGTAGACGCCGTCCGTGTCGCTCGTGAGGACGAAGAACACGGGCACGGGCGGCACCTGCGCGTACAGCGTGCGCTCCGCGCGCCCCGACCCGCCGCGGTTCGCGCCCTGGACGACGATCGCGTTCTTGCCGGACGTGACGGGGAACTTGCGCTGAAAGGCGCCGTTCACGGTCTTCAGCAGGTAGCGGTCCCCGTTGATGCTCACGGTCACGGGGTTGATCGTCGTGTCGCTCACGCGGCCCTCCACGAGAACCATGCGGTCCACCGTCCAGCCGCCCGCCGGGGCGGTGAGCGTGATGACGGGCGCCGTTTCGCCCGTTCCGAGGACCACCCCCGACTGCCGCGTCGCGGGCGCCGCCGCCTGGGCGGCGAGGACGAAGCCGACGAGAGAGGAGAGAGGCGCGAGAAGCGCGAAGCTCATGGAGTCTCCTTGGGGGTGGACGCCTTCTTATCCCTCATCGCCCGGGATTCATCAAGGCGGATGCCCGAGGGCCGAGGCGCCGCGGCCGGGTCGCGACGTGTCTCTCCCGCTTCCTTCCGCGGCACCTGTCTCCATTCCGGAGATCGCCCATTACACTCGCCAGCCCGACGGAGGTGTCCGTGAAGCCGTTTCGACGCCGAGAGGTTCTGCTCTTGTCCCTGACCGCGCCGCTCTTCCTCGCGGTCCCGTCTGCCGCGCAGCCCTTCCCCGAGACGCTGTTCTCGGAGATGCGCTGGCGGATGATCGGCCCGTTTCGCGCCGGGCGCACCGTCGCCGCGAGCGGCATCCCCGGCAACACGAACGTCTTTTACGCCGCCGCGAACAACGGCGGAGTCTGGAAGACGACGGACGCGGGACGAGTCTGGACGCCGATCTTCGACGATCAGCCCACGGGCTCGATCGGCGCCCTGGCCGTCGCCCCGTCGCGCCCCGACACGCTCTACGTCGGGAGCGGCGAGGGCCTGCAGCGGCCCGACCTCTCCGTCGGCGACGGGATCTACAAGTCGACGGACGCGGGGAAGACGTGGGTCCATCTCGGCCTTCGCGACGCCCAGCAGATCGCGGCTCTCGCCGTCCACCCGCGCGACCCGGACCGCGTTTACGCGGCCGTCCTCGGCCATCCGTACGGCGCGAACGCCGAGCGCGGCGTCTTCCGGTCCACGGACGGCGGAAAGAGCTGGTCGAAGGTCCTCTACAAGGACGAGAACACGGGCGCCTCGGCCGTGACGCTCGACCCGTCGAATCCGGACGTCGTCTACGCCGCCCTGTGGGCCGCGCGGCTCGGCCCGTGGGAGAACGGCGAGTGGCAGGGGCCGGAGAGCGGCCTCTTCAAGAGCACGGACGGCGGGACGACGTGGAGAAAACTCACGAAGGGCCTGCCCACGTTCGAAGAAGGCCTCGGGCGCATCGGCATTTGCGTCTCGCCGGTCGATTCGCGGCGCCTCTACGCCACCGTGGACGCCTCGCCCGAGAAGGCCGGCATCCACGTGTCGGACGACGCCGGAGAGAGCTTCACGCGCACGAACGGCGAGTCGCGCGTCTGGGGGCGCGGAAGCGACTTCGCCGAAGTGCGCGCGCACCCCAAGAACCGCGACGAGGTCTGGGCCGCGAACATCTCGACGTACCGGTCGACGGACGGCGGGAAGACGTTCACGCCCGTGAAGGGCGCGCCCGGCGGCGACGACTACCACACGATCTTCATCCACCCGGAGAACCCCGACGTCATCCTCCTCGCGGCCGACCAGGGCGCGACGATCTCCGTGAACGCGGGCGCGACGTGGAGCAGCTGGTACAACCAGCCGACGGCGCAGCTCTACCACGTCTCGGCGGACGACCGCTTTCCGTACTGGGTCTACGGAGGGCAGCAGGAGAGCGGGTCGGTCGCGATCGCGAGCCGGGGCGACGCCGGCGCGATCACGTCCCGCGACTGGCACCCCGTCGGCGCGGAGGAGTACGGATACGTCGCGCCGGACCCCCTCGACCCCGACCTCGTCTACGGCGGAAAGCTCACCCGCTTCCGCCACTCCACCGGCAGCGTGCAGGACGTCTCGCCCTCGCTCGTCCCCGGGAAGTTCCGGTTCCTGCGCACGGCGCCCGTCCTCTTCTCGCCCGCCGACCCGCGCGTCCTCTTCTACGCGGGCAACGTCCTCTTCAAGACCACGGACGGCGGCAAGACCAGGGACGTCGTCAGCCCGGACCTCTCCCGAGAGGCACCGGACGTGCCGGAGTCGATCGGCGACGACCGCAGGCCCGACATGGCGAAGCAGCCGCGGCGCGGCGTCATCTACACCGTCGCGCCCGGAAAGAAGAACGTGAACGTGATCTGGGCGGGCACGGACGACGGCCTCGTCCACCGCACGGCCGACGGTGGGAAAACGTGGGCCAACGTCACGCCGCCCGGCCTCACGGCCTGGAGCAAGGTCTCGCTCCTCGAGGCCTCGCCGTTCGACGACCTCACGGCCTACGCGGCCGTCAACCGCATCCGGCTCGACGACCTCAGGCCGCACGTCTACCGCACGCACGACGGCGGAAAGACCTGGAAGGAGATCGCGAAGGGCCTTCCCGACGATCCCGTCAACGCCGTCCGCGAGGATCCCGTCCGGAAAGGCCTCCTCTACGCGGGCACGGAGCGCATGGTCCACGTCTCCTTCGACGACGGCGAGAGCTGGCAGCCGCTGCGCCTCAACATGCCGGCCACGTCCATCCGCGACCTCGTCGTCCACGGCGACGACCTCGTCGTCGGGACGCACGGCCGCGGCTTCTGGATTCTCGACGACGTCACGCCGCTCCGGCAGCTCGACGCGAAGACGGCCTCGAGCGCACCGTTCCTCTACGAGCCCCAGGTCGCGATCCGCGTGCGCCGGAGCCGCTGGACCGACACGCCGCTCCCGCCCGAAGAGCCCGCGGGCCGGAACCCGCCGGACGGCGCGATCCTCGACTACGTCCTCGCGTCGAGGCCGGCGGCGCCCGTGACGCTCGAGATCCTGGACGAGAAGGGCGCGCTCGTCCGCCGCTTCTCGAGCGACGACGCGCCGGAGCCGCTCGTCGATCCCCTCGTCATCGCGCCGTACTGGGTGCGGCCGCCGCACATCCTCTCCGCGACGCCCGGCATGCACCGCTTCGTCTGGGACCTGCGCTTTCCGCCCCCGCGGACGAACCTGCACGAGTACCCGATCTCCGCGGTCCCGGGCGACACGCCGAAGGAGCCGCTCGGCCCGTTCGTCCTGCCCGGCGCGTATACCGTGAAGCTGACCGTGGACGGGAAAGCCTTCGCGCGGACCCTGACCGTGAAGCTCGACCCACGTGTCAGGATGTCCGCGGCCGACCTCGCCCAGCAGCTCGCCCTCCTCAACCGGCTCGCCGCGGCGCTCGAGCGCCTCGCGGCGGAGCCCGCGCCTCGGGACGCCGAGGCGAAGAAACGGCGCGCCTCGTTGGAAGAGCAGCTCGTGCGTCTCTACGGAATCATCGAAAGCGCGGACGACGCGCCGACGCAGCAGGCCGTCGCCGCGGTCGACGAGCTGGCGGCGAGATAATCCGGCCCCCGCGGCAAGGAGGCCCCATGGCCGTCAAGAGCATTCCGGAGCCGAAGGACCTGAAGTGGAGCCACTACACCGGGCCCGTACCCGGGGGCTCCCCGCTGGATGCCTTCACGAAGCCGGCCTTCGCGCTCACCAATACCAAGGCGGTGAAGGACGGTGAAAAGTACCGTCTCGAGAAGGTCGACATCACGCTCACGATGGAGAAGCTCGAATGCTGGGTGAGGGAGTCGAAGAAGACGGATGCTCTCCTCGAGCACGAGCGCGGGCACTGGTACATGCAGGGCCTCGTCGCGAAGGAGATGGAGACCGCCCTCGCCGCCTTGAGAGACGACGACCCCACCGCGCTCTTCAAGGCGGCGACGGTGAAATTCGACTGGCACCGCAAGGACAGGTCCGGCTTCGTCGACAAGCAGTACGACGACGACACGAACCACGGCACGAACAAGCCTCAGCAGGAAATCTGGGACGGAAAGATCGCGGCGTGGGTCGCGAAGGGGGTCATCGACCTCGCAGGACCGCCGTGACGGCCTGGAACGCCCGTTCCTTCAGGCGATTTCCCTCTTGAGCCGCTCGGCGAGGAACTGCTTTAGAAGAGATTGATAGGGCACGTCACGCTTGTGCGCGAGGAGCTTGAGCTGTCCGATCATCGACTCGGGCAGTCGCAGCGAAATCGTTCTGAGCGAAGGCTTCAGGACCGGGAGCGTCGGCCGTGTGGCGCGCCGCCAGTCGACGTAGTCGCTCGAGTCGTGCGAGGCCCAAAAGGAGCGCACTTCATCTTCGGAGGTGAACGTCGGAATCTTCTTACGCTTTGGTGTGCTCATAGATGTGGGCCTCGCGGCGCGCCGCCAGGCTAGCTCGGAGATGATAATGGCGCCGTTCCATGAACGGCAGTTCTGCGAGCGCCCCAAACGCGGCGTCCGGCGCGCCCGTCCTCGTCTGCGGCCTCGGGCACGTGGGCATCCGCGTCGTCGAGCTCCTCGCCCGGCTCGGCGAACGGGCCGTCGTCATCACGCGGGAGACGCGGCCCGAGTGGCGCCGCATCGCCGAGGCCGCGGGGGCGACCGTCGTCACGGGCGACGCGCGCGATCCCGGCCTCCTGCGCGACTCGGGTCTCATGCAGGCGCGGGCCCTCCTCGCCGTGACCGACCACGATCCCGTCAACCTCGAGATCGCGCTCGACGCCGCGCGCGAGCGCCCGGACCTGCCCGTCGTCGCGCGCCTCTTCGACCAGAATCTCGCGCAGCAGCTCGAGGCGAGCGGCGCCGTCCGCCGCGCGCTCTCGGTCTCGGCTCTCGTGGCGCCCTCCTTCGTGGGCGCGGCGCT
>DATIFW010000235.1:0-8807 GCA_035455045.1 Thermoanaerobaculia bacterium
GCCGCCGATCGCCCGGCGCCCGTCACGAGGTCCGGTCTCGTCGACCCGCGCGAGAAGCTTCTCGCTCGTCGCTTTCAGGTCGGCCTCGGCGCGCGCGCGCTGGATCGGGCCCGAGCTATCGTCCGCTGCGCGCCGCGCCGCGGCCACGATCTCCTGGACGCGCGTCTTGAGTTCACGCGTCGTGGACTGGAGCACGTCCACGGCGGCCTCGCGCGCTTCGGCGAGCGCGCGGCGGGCCGCGTCCAGCTCCGTGAGGAGCCGGCGCCGGGAGCTGCCGTCGAGAAAGACGACGTCGGCGCCGCCGCCCGAACGCGGCACGACGATGACGTGCAGCATCCGTGACACGCCCTCCGGCGTGACGAGGGAGACGTCTTCCTCGACCGGAACCGTCGGCGTACCCTGCGGGGCGCGGTTCACGGCGTGCGCGCGTATGAGCCCCCGCAGCTCCTCGGGCAGGACCTCCGAGCGCTCGACGTCGAGGCCCTCGAGAGCGTCCGCGCGGCGCCCCACCCACTCCGCGAGCCGGCGGCTGACCGCCTCGATGCGGCCGGCCCCGTCCACGCCGAGGAGGCCCGCGGGCGAGGAATCGAGCAGGCGAGCGCGGTGCTCGTCCCCGCCGGCCGGCCCGCGCGTGTCGACGCGCCAGACCGCGGCTTCCACGACCTTGCCGTACCGGACGACGGGCGTCATCGAGACGATCGACTCCACCTGCGTCGCGCCGTCCACCGTCAGCAGGATTCGCCGGGCCGCGCGAGGCTGGCCGGACTCGAAGACTTCGTTGAGGCCCTCGATCAGCTCGGGCGCTTCGGCCCCGAGAGGGGAAAACTCCGAAGCGGGGCGCCCTTCCAGGTCCCGCTCCTCGATCCCGAGGATGCGGCGCGCGCCCCTGTTCGCGTAACCGATTCGTCCCGCGCGGTCCAACGTGTAGACGGCGACGGACTCGATCGCGTCCACGGCCGGCCCGAAGGCCGCGCGGACGGACGTCACCGCCTCGGCGCGGGATCCCGCCGCCGAAGGCGAACGGCTCGTCCCGACGAGGACGAGAACGGCCGCCACGGCGATCACGACCGCGGCCGGGGCGAGGGACGCGGGCAGGCCGAGGACGATCCCGAGCCCGAGGAGCAGGAGGCCGAAAAAGACGAGAATCCGGGAGCCGGACATCTTCACTATCTTAAACACGAGGCCCGCATGAGCTCCGGTTCCCCGACCGAACCGACCTGGGGCGCCCTTCTCGTCGAAGGGCGGCGCCGCCTTTCGGGCGGGGAGAACGCTCCGTACGAGGCGGAGGAGCTTCTCGCCCGCGCCGCCGCGCGCCCTCGCGCCTGGTTTCTCGGCCGCCGCGCCCAGCCCGCGGACGCCTCGAGCCGCGCGGCCTTCGAGACGCTCGTCGCGCGCCGTGCGGCCGGCGAGCCCCTGCAGTACCTTCTCGGCGAATGGGAATTCCTCGGCCGCACGTTCCGCGTCGATCCGCGGGCGCTGATCCCCCGCCTCGAGACGGAGGGCATCGTGGAAGCGGCGCGCGCCGCCGCGCCCGGCGCCCGCGCGCTCGCCGACCTCGGCACGGGCAGCGGCATCCTGGCCGTCACGCTCGCGCTCGAGCGCCCCCTCTCACGCGTTCTCGCGATCGACCGCTCGCCGGCGGCTCTCGCGCTCGCCTCCGAGAACGCGCGCCGCCACGGCGTGTCCGGGCGGGTGACGGCCGTCGCCTCGGACTGGCTCTCCGCGTTCAAACCGCAGCCGCTCTTCGACCTCGCCGTCGCGAACCCGCCGTACGTCCCCCTGGCCGACGCTCCCCATCTCTCGAAAACGGTCTCGGACTTCGAGCCGCCCCTCGCGCTCTACGGCGGGGATGACGGCCTCGAGCCGATCCGCGCGCTTCTCGCGGGGCTGGCCGTCTTCCTCCGTCCCGGCGCCCCCTTCGTGTTCGAGTTCGGTTACGCGCAGGCCCGCGACGTCTCGGCTCTCGTGGAGGCGTCGGGGACGTTCCGGCTCGTCGACATGCGGCTCGACACGGCCGGGATCCCGCGGACGGCCACCGCGCTGCGGCTCTGAGGAGCCCCGCCCCTTAGACTCCTTCTCGCAGATGGACGCTTTCCTCCTCAAGGGCCCCGTGCGCCTCCACGGGACCGTCCGCGCGAGCGGCGCGAAGAACGCGGCGCTGCCGGCCCTCGCCGCCGCGCTTCTCACGGACGCGCCCGTGACGCTCGAGGAGGTGCCCGACCTCGCAGACGTCCGCACGATGACGCGCCTTCTCGACGGGATGGGCGTTCGGGTCGCGACGCCCGCGCCCTCGCGCCGGATCGTCGACGCGTCACGCGTCACCTCGACCGAGGCGCCTTACGACCTCGTGCGGACGATGCGGGCCTCCATCCTCGTCCTCGGCCCGCTCGTCGCGCGCTTCGGCGAGGCGCGCGTTTCGTTGCCCGGCGGGTGCGCCATCGGCCTCCGGCCCGTGGACCTGCACCTCCTGGCGCTCGAGACGCTGGGCGCGCGGATCGCCGTCGAGAAAGGCTACATCCACGCACACGTCTCGCGCGTGGGGCGCGGGAGAGGCCGGCTCACGGGAACGACGATCCGCTTCCCGACGCCCACCGTGACCGGCACGGAGAACGTGCTCCTCGCCGCGACGCTCGCGCGCGGCACGACGGTCATCGAAAACGCGGCGCGAGAGCCGGAGGTGGAAGACGTGGCGCTCCTCCTCGCCCGCATGGGCGCGCGCGTGACGGGCGCGGGAACGTCGACGATCGCCGTCGAGGGCGTCGAACGGCTCAAAGGGACCGGCGCTTCGCCGCACACGATCGTGCCGGACCGCATCGAAGCCGGAACGTACCTGGCCGCCGGCGCGATCACCGGGGGCGACGTGACGGTCTCCGGTGCACGGGCCCGCCACCTCGACGCGTTTCTCGACGCGCTCCGCCGCGCCGGGGCCGGCGTCGAGACGGCGGGGGACGCCGTGCGCGTCTTCGCCTCGCGGCCGCTCGAGGCCGTGGACATCGAGACCGCGCCGCACCCCGGCTTTCCGACCGACCTGCAGGCGCAGTTTCTCGCTCTCATGACGCAGGCCCGGGGGACGTCCCGCATCGTCGAGACGATCTTCGAGAACCGCTTCCTGCACGCCGTCGAGCTCGCGCGCCTCGGCGCCGACGTGCGCGTCGAAGGGCGGGCGGCCCTCGTCCGGGGGCCGTCGCAGCTCGAAGGCGCGCCCGTGACCGCGTCGGACCTCCGCGCGTCCGCGGCCCTCGTCCTCGCGGGCCTCGTGGCCCGGGGCGAGACGCGCGTGCGCCGCATCTACCACCTCGACCGCGGCTATGCCGCCATGGATCAGCGCCTCAAGAGCCTCGGCGCCTCCGTCGAGCGGATCGACGGATAATCCGCCCATGAGCCTTTCGCCCGACTCCTCGTGCCTCTTCTGCCGGATCGTTCGGAAGGAGATTCCCGCGAAAGTCGCCTTCGAGGACGAGCGCGTGCTCGCGTTCCACGACGTCGCCCCGAAGGCGCCCACGCACGTCCTCGTGATTCCGAAGACGCACGTCGCGCGCCTCTCCGATGCCTCGGGCGATCACACCGCTCTTCTCGGCTCCTGCCTCGTCGCCGTCACCCAGATCGCGCGCACGCTCTCCCTCGACAGCTACCGAGTCGTCGTCAACGACGGCGCCGAAGCGGGCCAGAGCGTCTTCCACCTGCATCTCCATCTCCTCGGCGGACGGGCCTTCGGATGGCCTCCGGGCTGAGAGCCCTCCCCCGCTCCCCCGCCCCTGCCCTCCTCGCCCTCCTCCTCGCCTCCGGAGCGCTCGACGCGGGCGTGCCGCGTGAGTCCGAAATCGCCGCCGCCGCGCGTGCGGGAAGATGGACGGAGGTCCTCGAGCAGCTCGACGGCCTGAAGAGAGAGTCCGCCGAAAGATACGCCGACGGCCGCTTCGATTACCTCGCCGCGCGCGCACTCGCCGCGACGGGTCGCCGCGACGACGCCATCGCGCTCTTCGAACGCCACGTCTCGGCCGACGACCTCTTCGACGTGCCGGCGCGCCTCGCCGCCGGCTCGCTCCGGTTCGAGGGCGGCGACGGCGCCGGCGCCCTCGAGCTGCTGCTCCCCCTGCTGCAGAGGAAGGGGGGCGCCGTCTCGCGGCGTGCGCTCCGCATCACCCTCGACGCGCTCGAGACGCGCCTCGACGTGGCGTCTCTGGCGCGCCTCGTGGCCGCGAGGCCGCCGGCGGCCCCGCGGGAGAGGCGCCGCCTTCTCGCCCTGCGCGCCGAGGCGCTCGACCAGGCCGGCGACGCGTCGGGCGCGGCGTCGCTTCGCGAGGAGATCCTCCGCGAGGCACGGCGCGACGATGCTGCGGCGATCGTGCTCGCGCGCGAGATGCGGAGCCGGGACGCGCGCGGCCTGCCCGACCGGCTGCTTCCGCTTCTGATCGAGACCGCGAAGGCCCAGCGGGATCTCGACCTCGCCGAGCGCCTGGCGTCCGAACGCGACGCGCGCGCCGCCCGGGCGGGCGACGACGTCGCACGCTGGGGCGCCCGTTTCGACCTCGGCCGGATCCTCGCCTCGCGCGGCCGGTTCACGGAGGCCTTGACCGCGTTCCGAAGCCTCCTCGAGTCGCAGCCCCGGCACCCGCGGCACGCCCGCGGAAAAAAGGACGACGCCCCGGGCACCGATGCCTTCTTCGCCCGCGTGCGCTTCAACGTCGGCATGACGCTCGAGAAGCTCGGACAGCTCGACGCGGCGGCCGCGGAGTTCCGGCGCGTGGAGAGCTCTCACGCGGGCCCGGCGGTACTCGCCGCGCTCCAGCGGGCGCGCCTCCTCATGCGGCGCGGGGACCTCGCGGGGGCGGAAGCGATCCTCATGCGCAAGGACCTCGCGAGGGAGCCCGGCCGCGTCGAGGGGCTCCTTCACCTTCTCGAGCGGCGTGCCGAGGCGGGCGACGGCGCCGGCGCGCGGCGGATCCTTGCTCCCGTCGAGCGCCTGGCGCGCGTCCGGCGGCTCGCGGAACCCTGGAAGAGCGAGCTCCCGTTCTGGCGCGGCCGCGCCGCGGAGGCCTCGGGGGCTCTCGCGGGCGCTCTCGCGGGCTACGCCGCTCTCTTGGCCGCGCGCCCCTGGACGGCCGCGGGCGAGGTCGCCGCGCAGCGGATCTCCGCGCTTCCGGCCGTCTCGCGCGACGCGTTTCTCCGCCGCGAGCGCCTCGAAGGCGAGGGCCTCCTCACGGCCGGGAAGGCGCAGGAGGCGAAGGCGCGGCTCCTGCCGCCGGCTCTTCTCGGCGACGCTCTCGCGCGCGACCTCCTGAAGATCGCCTACCGGTCTCTCCCCGGCTACGCCGAGGTCCTGCTCGCGCCCGACCTGCCGGAGGACTCGCTCCCGACGCTCTGCGGAGACGCGGCGGCGTGCCGCCTCCTGCAGCTCGGCCTGCCTCTCGAAGCCGAGCCGATCGTGCGGGACGCCTCGCGCCTCGACACGCTCCTCGGCAGCCTCGTGGCCGCGCGTCTCGCCGAGGACGCGGACGCCGGACCCGCGGCGCTCGAGGCGGCCGAGGCGCTCGACCGGCTCGTGCCCGACGACTTCCTCCTCGACCTCGCGCCGCGCTCGGTCTTGCGTTCACTCGCGCCGCGCCCGTTCGACCGGCTCGTCACCGAAAGCGCGGACCAGAGCGGCGTGCCGCGCGACCTGCTCTACGCGATCATGCGGCAAGAGAGCCGGTTCGACCGCGAGGCCGCATCCCCCGCCGCGGCCCGCGGCCTCATGCAGCTCACGCTTCCGACGGCGGGAGAGGCCGCGCGGGAGCTGAACGAGACCCCTCCCGCCTACGCGGACCTCTACGATCCCGCGCGATCGCTGCGGCTCGGGGCGCGCACGCTGAAGAACCTGCTCGCCCGCTTCGAAGGCGACGCCGCTCTCGCGGCCTCGGGCTACAACGCCGGCGCCGGCCAGACGGCGCTGTGGGCCGGCGGCGCGAAGGCCCCCACCGAGGCGCTTCTCGCCGCGATCAGCTATCCGGAGACGCGCACGTACCTGCGCCGCGTCCTCGCGAACCGCATCCTCTACCGGAAGGCGGAGCTTTCAGGGCGCTGAAAAACTGCCGGATCAGCGCCGGTAGATGAGGACGCGCGTCTCGCTGCGGAGCTGCGCCGTCCAACGCTCGATCTCGGCGTTGAGCTTGATCTCGCGCACGGCCTCGCGAATCTCCTCGCGGACGTCCTCGAACGGAGGGATGTCCGAGAGGCCTCGCCTTTTCGCCGCCTCCCGGAAAGTCGACTCGTAGTAAGCGCGCAGGTCCGCGTCCGTCAGCTTCAGTCCCGGCGCGAGGCGCTCTTTCACGTAGCTGTCGAGCGTCAGCCCGCGCCGGACCCACGCCGCCAGCTCCTCGCGGGTCGTTCCGGCGGCCGCGAGCGCTTCGGAGGCCGGAACGCCGCGCTCCTTCGCGAGGCGCGCCTCGAGCGCGGTGACGCGGGCTTCCACCTCTCCGGGCTTCGGCTCGAACCCGCTCGTCCTTCGGAGCTGCTGCTCGCGCAGGAGGTCGACGATGCGCTCGTCCAGGACGCGGTCCCGATACGCGGCGTCGCTCTCGCCCGCCCTGTGCTCGAGGAACCGCACGGCGACGAGCTTCCGGACCTCGCTCTCGAGAACGATCTCGTCGCCCACGACCGCCGCGATGCGGTCCACGAGCACCGCCGGGCCGGAAGGCGTCGCCGCGGGCGCTGCGGCCGGCGCCGGAGACGCGCCGCTCCCTTCGGCCGGCGCGAGGGTGACGCCCGCGAAAACGAGCGGGACGAGCAACCCGCGGAACACGCCCGAGATCGTAGCAGGGGGCGGGAGCGCCGGGCCGCGAGAGAATGCCGCGATGGGCCGCCTCCTCGTCGTCGCCACGCCGATCGGAAACCTCGACGACCTGTCGCCGCGGGCGCGCGAGGCGCTGTCCTCGGCGGCCGTCGTCTACTGCGAGGACACCCGGCGCACGGGAAACCTCTTCGCACGCAACGGCCTCACCGCGCCGCGTGTGTCCTGCCACGGCCACAACGAGCACCGCCGCGTCGGCGAGGCCCTCGAGAGGCTCGCGCGCGGCGAGACGCTGGCCCTCGTCTCCGACGCCGGAACCCCGCTCGTCTCCGATCCCGGCGAGAGGCTGGTCGCCGCGGCCGCCGCGGCCGGGCACCGCGTCGAGGCGATTCCGGGGCCGTCGGCCGTCCTCGCGATCCTCTCGATCTCGGGTCTTCCGGCCGTCCCGTTCACGTTCCTGGGCTTTCCCCCCTCGCGCCGCGGCGAGCGCGACCGCTGGTACGCCGCTCACGCAGCGCGAAACGGGACGACGGTGCTGTTCGAGTCGCCGTTCCGGATCGCCGAATCCCTCGAGGCGCTCGCAAAGGCCTGGGGAGATCCGCCTGTCGTCCTCGGGCGCGAGCTGACGAAGCTCCACGAGGAGGTCCTCCGCGGGCGGGCCTCGGAGATTGCCAAAATCCTCGCGGCACGGCCGGCGGTCAAGGGCGAGATCGTCCTCGCGGCGGCGGCATCAGAGTGAGTGGCGATGGTTTCGGGTGATTGACGCCCGGATGAGGACATCGTGCTCGAGGTAGCCAAGAAGGACTACTACGGCGTTCTCAAGCTTCCGGCAGGTGCGTCCGACCCGGTCGTTCGACAGCGGTTCAAGCGCCTGGCGAGACGCCTTCATCCCGACGTCAACCCGTCGCCGGATGCCGCCGCGCAGTTCCGCGAAATCCGCGAAGCGTATGAGGTACTCAGTGATCCCGCTCGGCGCGCCGTGGTGGATTCCTGGTATCTGCCGCAGGCCAAACCTGGTTGGCGCACGCGGTCCCGCGTTGCCGCGAGGAGCTCACCGTCGGCGCCCACCCAGGCCGGGGACGCACGTCCTCCGACAACACTCGGCCAGAGAAGGCCTCTGTCACCCGTATGGACAGCCGGCAGCGATCGCGGCTGGAACTTCGGCTGCTTTGCCCTGCTGGGATTCATCGCAGCGTTCATCAGTGTTCTTCCCGTGACCAGCGAGCTTTCCACCGCTGTTCGCGCTGGCGTCGCGGTCGCCTTCGCTGCGGGCATCATCGCCGCGATGGGTGGCGAAAAGGTCCGAGAGTGGTTGCTCTGGATCTTGTCCCGGGCGTGGTGGTGGTAGGGGAACGAATGTCCTTTGATCTCCAGCCCGTCCTCGAAGGCGAGCTCCTCCGGCTCAGGCCGCTTCAGCGAGAGGACTTTCGCGACCTCTACGCGGTCGCTTCGGATCCGCTGATCTGGGAGCAGCATCCGAACCACGATCGCTACAAGGAAGACGTCTTCAAGAAATTCTTCCGCGAGGCGCTGGAGTCCGGAGGAGCCTTGATCGCCATCGATTCAAAGGATGGCCGGGTCATCGGGTCGTCGCGATTCCACGGATACGACAGCGTGAAGGGCGAGATCGAGATCGGCTGGACGTTCCTGGCCAGGTCCCACTGGGGCGGCGTCTACAACGGGGAAATGAAACAGCTCATGCTCCGGCACGCGTTCCGATTCGTGAAGAGCGTCGTCTTTCTCGTCGGCCCCGGGAACGTGCGCTCGCAGAAGGCCATGGAGAAGATCGGCGGAATTCGCGTGGGCTCGAGACTCGACGGCAGTGGCCGCGAGAGTCTCGTCTACCGGATCACGGCCCCCTAACGCGCCGAGCGATCCTCGAACGCGAGACGGGGGTCCGATTCGAGGAGCTTTTCGAGGACGGGCCAGTCGACGTCCTCCTGCAGCGCGAACGCGTGGAGATACAGCGCGACGTCGCGCGCTTCGTGGGCGCCGAGGAGCGCGTCGACCGCGTGGCGAAGCGCCTTCGCGGCCGGCG
>DATIFW010000236.1:0-2431 GCA_035455045.1 Thermoanaerobaculia bacterium
CTCCATCGCAGGGGCAAGGTCCGCGACGTCTACGGCCTCGGCGAGCGGCTCCTCGTCGTGGCCACGGACCGCCTGAGCGCGTTCGACGTCGTCCTCCCGACGGGCATCCCCGGCAAGGGCGTCCTGCTCACGCAGATGTCGCTCTTCTGGTTCCGCCTGCTCGCGGACGTGGTCCCGAACCACGTCGTCACCGCCGACGTGAGCGAATATCCCGTCGAGCTGCGGCGCTTCCGTGATCAGCTCGAGGGCCGTTCGATGATCGTTCTGAGAACGGACGTGCTGCCCGTCGAGTGCGTCGTGCGCGGGTACATCACGGGCTCCGGCTGGAAGGACTACAAGGCGACGGGCTCGGTGTGCGGCATCGCGCTCCGCCGGGGACTGCGGGAGTCGGACCGCCTGGACCCGCCGATCTTCACGCCGGCCACGAAGGCGGAGACCGGCCACGACGAGAACATCCCCTACGAGAGGATGGTGGAGACGGTCGGTGAGGAGCGCGCGGCCGAGGCCCGGCGGGTGAGCCTCGAGATCTACGCGCGCGCGCGGGCGCACGCCGAGGCGCGGGGCATCCTCCTCGCGGACATGATCCCGAATCACGTCGTGACCGCGGACGTCGGCGACTATCCCCCGGGGCTGCGGCCGTTCCGTGAACAGCTCGAGGGCCGTTCGATGATCGTTCTGAAAACGGACGTGCTGCCCGTCGAGTGTGTCGTGCGCGGGTACATAACGGGCTCCGGCTGGAAGGACTACAAGGCGACGGGCTCCGTGTGCGGAATCGCCCTGCCGGCGGGGCTCCGGGAGTCGGACCGCGTGGATCCGCCGGTCTTCACCCCGGCGACGAAGGCGGAGACGGGGCACGACGAGAACATCAGCTACGAGACGATGGCGCGGACGGTCGGGGAAGAGCGCGCGGCCGAGGCCCGTCGGGTGAGCCTCGAGATCTACGCGCGCGCGCGCGCGCACGCCGAGGCGCGGGGGATCCTCCTCGCGGACACGAAGTTCGAGTTCGGGGTGCGCGACGGGCGGCTCGTCTGGGTCGACGAGGCGCTGACGCCGGACTCGTCGCGCTTCTGGCCGCGCGAGGGCTACGCCCCGGGGCGGCCGCAGCCGAGCTTCGACAAGCAGTTCGTGCGCGACTACCTCGAGACGCTCCGCTGGGACAAGACGCCGCCGGGGCCGACGCTGCCGCCGGACGTCGTGGCCCGGACCGTGGACAAGTACGTGGAGGCGTTCGAGCGCCTCCGGGGAGAGGCCCGCTAGAGTCGGGACGTCCGGGCCTCGGCCCGGGGCATCGGGGGGCGCGTGTCGTGAAACAGCAGCTGGAGTCCCTGGTCACCGAGATGGTCGACAAGGGGATCCTCTTCGCCGAGGCCAAGCGGGAGTTCGAGAAGAAGTTCATCGTCCGCGTCCTGCAGCGTCACCGCGGCAACCTCTCGCGCGCGGCGAAGGACCTCCGCATCCACCGCAACACCCTCGGAAAGAAGCTCGAGGAGTACAAGATCCAGCCGTAGGCGCGCGGCCCTCCCGCCCTCCGCGCGTCGGCTCAGAAGCTGAACCTGGCCATCAGCCGGATCGTCCGCGGCGCCTGGAAGGCGTCCGGCATCAGGAACCGGGGATCCCGCGGCACGCCCTGCTGCGCGATCAGTGACTCGATGTCGACTGCGACAGGCCCGAGTAGTTGCCGGTCAGCCGGCTCCACACGTAGCTGCCGTGGAGCGACCAGCCGTTGCTCGTCACCTTGCGAGCGGTGATCTCCAGCGCGTCGTAGTCGCGCACCGCCTTCGGCAGGGGCACCCCCTCGTAGGCGATCGCGGGCCCTCCCGAACCCGATTGGCACTCGCCTTGACAGAGTGCTACGCGTCATCTATACTCGTTGGCACTCGTAATGAGTGAGTGCTGGCGTCCGCCGCCGGTGGTGTTCCTCTCAGCGGCGTGCTGAACGCAAGTGGCGAGATAACTACGAGTCATTTGACAAGGAGACGAGGCCCATGGCGAAAGTTCGTCCGCTTCACGATCGCCTTCTGGTGAAGCGCATCGAGGAGAAGGAGACGGTGAAGGGCGGGATCATCATCCCCGACACCGCCAAGGAAAAGCCCCAGGAGGGGGAGGTCATCGCGGTCGGCAATGGCAAGATCCTCGACAACGGCACGAAGGTGCCGCTCGACGTCAAGGCCGGCGACAAGATCCTCTTCGGCAAGTACTCGGGCACCGACATCAAGATCGACAACGAGGAGTACCTCATCCTCCGCGAGGACGAGGTCCTCGCGGTCATCAGCTAACCGGAGGCCGAGAGAGACATGGCGAAGCAGATCACTTACGGAAACGACTCGCGCCAGGCGGTGCTCCGCGGCGTGAACCGGCTGGCCGACGCGGTCAAGGTGACCCTCGGCCCCAAGGGGCGGAACGTCGTCCTCGACAAGAAGTTCGGCTCCCC
>DATIFW010000237.1:0-23878 GCA_035455045.1 Thermoanaerobaculia bacterium
AGCGCGAAGAGCCCCGGACTCCAGATCTTCCGCGACACGTCGAGGGACGGGACCGAGCTGGCCCGCGCGACCTCGGCCTGAACGAGCACGCGAACAACGTGGCGATCCTGCGCGCGCTTCTCACGGCGCCGCCCAGGACAGCCGTCCCCCCGCTGACGTTCGAGGCCGACTTCCGCGGCGAGGTCTTCGAGGGCGACGTCCTCAATTCCCGCGTCGCCGAGGCCGCCGGCGTCACGCGCGTCCTTCTCTCGCGCGAAAGCGACGGCAAGGAAGTCGCCCGGGCCGTGATCGCCGCCGTCAGTCCGCCCGCCTCATGACCCACGTGGTCATGCAGCGGCGATCCTGGACGACCGTCGTCTTCAGCGGGTCGAGGAGCTCGCCCGAGAGCTCGCCCGTGAGCGCCATCAGAGCCCCTTCGTCGACGAGGTAGCGATCGCTGCCGTCGGGCAATCGAAAACGTCCGTTCCCGAGCGGCGTGAAGCGGCCTTCCATTCCGATCGTCGAGGCGAGACGGCAGAAGAAGACGCCGCCGCTCCGGACGAGGCGCCAGGTGCCGTCGAGCATCGCCCGGAAGTGCGCAGGGTCCCGGGCGAAATGCAGGACGGCGCTCGAGATCACGAAGTCCGCGGAGGAATCCGGAAAGCTGTTCGCCTCGATCGGCTCCGCCCGGAAGTTCGTGGCTTCGAGGCGCGGCGCGAGAGACCGGGCGAGCTCGCGCACGGCGACGATCGCGTCGGCGTCGGGATCCACCGCGCGGACGTCGTAGCCCTCGCGCAGGAAGTACACGAGGTTTCTTCCCGGGCCGCAGCCCGCATCGAACACCTCGCTTCCCGCGGGGACCCTTCCGCGCAGGATCTGGTCGAAGAGATAGATGTCGATCGAGCCGAGGAGCGACGCGAGATCGGTCACGGCACCTTCGGAGGAGCCCACCTCTCGAGTCTACAGGCGGCCGTCGGGCTCACGGTCGCTCCCGATCCGAGGGTAGGATCGAGGGGACCGAAGAAAGCCTCGCTTACGAGGAGGACTTTGCCATGACCGCTCCCATCCCCGCCTGGGCCGCACCGTCCGCGAAGGCGCCGCTCGTTCCGCACCCGATCACGCGCCGCGAGCCGGGGCCGCGCGACGTCCAGATCGAGATCCTCTACTGCGGCGTCTGTCACTCCGACATCCACCAGGCCCGCAACGAATGGGCCGATTCGATGCCCTCCGTCTTCCCCATGGTGCCGGGACACGAGATCGTCGGTCGGGTGACGAAGGTCGGCGCCGACGTCTCGAAGTTCGCCGTCGGAGACGTGGCCGGCGTCGGCTGCTTCGTCGACTCGTGCCACGAGTGCAACCCGTGCCGGCGCCACCTCGAGCAGTTCTGCCTGAAGGGAGCGGCCTTCACCTACAACTCGACCGAGATGGACCGCAAGACTCCGACGTACGGCGGCTACTCCACGCAGATCGTCGTCACGGAGCGGTACGCGTTGAAAGTCCCGCCCGGTCTCGAGCTCGCGGCGGCGGCCCCGCTCCTCTGCGCCGGGATCACCACCTATTCGCCCCTCAGGCACTGGAAGTGCGCGCCCGGTCAGAGCGTGGGCGTCGTCGGGCTCGGCGGCCTGGGTCACATGGCCGTGAAGCTGGCCGCCTCGATGGGGGCGGAGGTCACGATGCTCTCGACGTCGCGTGCCAAGGAAGCGGACGCGCGCAGGCTCGGCGCGCACGCTTTCGAGCTCACGAGCGACGTCCAGAAACTCAGAAAGCTGGCCGGGCGATTCGACCTCCTGATCGACACGATCTCGGCCGAGCACGACCTCAACACGTACCTCGGCCTCCTCAAGCCGGAGGGCGCGATGGTCTGCCTCGGCGCCCCGCCGAAGCCGGCTCCCCTCGCCATGATGTCGCTCATCTACGGCTCCAAGACGCTCGCGGGCTCCATGATCGGCGGCATCGCCGAAACCCAGGAGATGCTGGACTACTGCGCGTCGAAGAAGATCACCGCGGACGTCGAGATGATTCCGATCGAGAAGATCAACGAGGCGTACGAAAGAATGCTCACGAGCGACGTGCGCTACCGCTTCGTGATCGACATCGCGAGCCTGAAGGGGAGCTGAAACCAGCGAAGATCGCGCCCCGTACCTCCGACACCATGCCTCATGAAGCCGGGCCGGCGGCGCGTGCGGACGAACAGTGGCAGGTCGGGCCGCTCGACGTCCGAGTCGTTGCGCTGCTCGCGGGAGCAAAACTCCTCGTCCACCTCGTGACCGCCAGCCGGTACGGCTACTTCCGGGACGAGCTCTACTTCCTCGACTGCGGCCGCCACCTCGACTGGGGCTACGTGGACTGCGCGCCCCTGATCGCTCTCTACGCGAAGGTCGCTCTCCTCCTCGGAGGTTCCCTGCCGGTCTTGCGTTCTCTCGCGGCGCTTGCCGGTGCGGCTCGCGTCGCGCTCACGATGCTCCTCGCGCGCGAGCTCGGAGGCGGGCGCTTCGCCCAGGCGCTCGCGGGCCTCTGCGCGCTCGCGGCGCCCATCTACCTCGGCATGGACAGCATCCTCACGATGAACGGCTTCGAGGCTCTGTTCTGGATGGGGAGCGTCTACTTCCTGATCCGCATCGTGCGCACAGGCGACTCCCGGCTCTGGGTGTGGTTCGGAGTCCTCGCGGGGCTCGGGCTCGAGAACAAGCATTCGACGCTGCTCTTCGGCGCCGCCGTCGCGGCTGCGCTCGTCCTCGGCCCTCAGCGCCGCGAGCTCCTCAAGCCCTGGATCTGGATCGCCGGAGGCATCGCACTTCTGATCTTCCTTCCCAATGTCATCTGGCAGGTCCGGCACGGCTATCCCACTCTCGAGGATCTCGAGAACGTGCGGAGGATGGGAAAGAACGTCGTCCTGAGCCCGGCGCAGTTCGTCGGCCAGCAGATTCTCCTGCTCCATCCTGCCCTGTTTCCGATCTGGCTCGCCGGTCTCGCTTCCTTCCTTTTCGGGGGAGCTTCGCGGCTGCGCGTCCTCGGCTGGACGTACGTGCTCCTCCTTTCGATGATGATCGTCCTCAAGGCGAAGAACTACTACCTGGCCCCCATCTACCCGATGCTCTTCGCTTCCGGGGCCGTCGCAGTCGAACGCTGGCTGACGCGCCAGGCGTGGAGCCGCGAAAGACTCTGGCCGAGGGCTGCCCTCGCGGCGTACGTCCTCGCCGCGGGCGCACTCGTGGTTCCCGCGATCCTGCCGATTCTGCCCCCAGAGAAATTACTCACCTACCAGAGGCAGCTCCATCTCGCGCCGCCGAAGACCGAGGTCCGGCACGACGGCCCCCTTGATCAGCGCCTCGGGGACCAGTTCGGGTGGGAGGAGCTCGTCGCGGACGTGGCTCGGATCTACCGGTCGCTGCCGCCGGAAGAACGCACTCGGACCGGCATCTTCGCGAGCAACTACGGGGAGGCCGGTGCGCTGAATCTCTTCGGGCCCGCCTACGGCCTGCCGGCGCCCATCTGCGCCCACCAGAGCCACTACTTCTGGGGGCCGCCGAAGCCGGAGCCCGAGAACCTCATCTGGCTGCAGTGGGGCCGGCGGGGCGTGGAAGATCACTGCCTCTCGGTCGAGAAGGTCGGCGAGCACTTCCACCCATGGGGGATGGCCGAGGAGAACCGCGCGATCTACCTGTGCCGCGGCCTCCGCCACACGCTGGCCGAGTACTGGACCCCCGACTTCAAGCACTGGAACTAGACGAACCCGCCGACGATTGCGACCAGCCTCACCCCGCCTCCCTCTCCTCGAGGGCCAGCGAGCCCGCGACTTCCAGCGCGAAGCGGCCGCGGCGGATGGGCACGAGGCGGACGTCGGGGCACTTCTGTTCCAACCGCTTCCGAAGGAGGATGAGGCGGCTCTCGAGGTTGTCCTTGTGCCCGGGCAGCCCGAGCTTCGGGTCGAGGCGCAGCTCGCGGTTCGTGAACTCGCGCGCCCCGCTCTCGTGGGCGCGCAGCAGCTTCCATAGGATCTTCCCCGGCACGTTGCGGATCAGGTATTCGCCGTCCACGAACACGCAGTCGTCGTTCTTGTAGTACACGAACTGGCGCCTCGGCCCCGCCTCGGCTCCCCTCTTCGGACACGGCTCGGAGGCCTCGGCCTCGTCCGCGGCCTCCGCCAGGCGGTCGATGCCCATCGCGATCTGATTCGCGAGGACCGACAGGAAGCTCTCGTGCCAGTCGGCGCACGCGTGCGCGTCGCGGCTCTCGATCGCGAGGACGCCGAGCAGCCGATCCTCCACGACGAGGGGCAGCGCGAGCTGGCTCTCGGCGTCGGGCAGGCCCGGCAGCGGAATCTCGGCGTTGAGAGACGACGCGCCGCCCGCGGCCTGCACGCGCTCGCGCACGGCGCGCCCGTAGCGCAGCATCGCGTCCACTCCCGAGAGCCGGATCGGAACGCGCTTCTCGGCGACCGCGCCGATCAGCCCCTCGCCCAGCTTCACCTCCGCGCCTTCGCCTCCCTCGCCGTAGCCGTGGCTCGCGATCGTCACGAGGAGGCGGTCCTTCTCCTCGTACAGGAGGACCATCGAGTGCCGGAAACGGAACACCTCGTCCACGGCCTGGAGGACGTCCTTCAGCAGGCCGTCGAGGTCACGCGCGCGGTTGATGCGCGCCGAGACGAGGGACAGCGCCCTGAGCTCGCTCATCGGCCCGTCCATGACCTCGGTCTTCACGACCGGCGGCGGTCCGTCGTTCACGAAGCCCTCGATCTTCTTCAGCCACAGCACCTCGCACACGTCGGCCGAGCGCAGCTTGAAGACGCCCGCCATGCCCGTGTGCGACGCGATGACCTCGATGCGCGCCGCCATCGTGTCGAAGAGCGGGCCGCTGAACTCGGAACGCACGAACCGGAGGCCCATCCGGTACCCGTCGAACGTCACCGGGTCCCAGAACTCCACCGTGGCTCGGGGATTCTCGTCGAGGTTTCGCTTCGTCTTGTTGAAGAACTGGCACGAGATCGCCATGTGCGTCTCGTCCACGTACTGGATCTGGCTGATGAACGTCACGTTCGGAATGCCGTCGCGGCCGCACGTCGCGATCGCGCACGGGATGATTCCCTGAAAGCAGCGGTGCAGGCTGCGCAGCGGGATGCTCATGGCGCGGAGGCCGGCGGAGATTCGCCGAGCGGCTGCCCGGCCTTCGGACCCGGCGTCTGCTCGAAGACGTCCCGCACCTCGAACGTGATGGCGTGGCAGGGCCAGATCCGCTTCCTGCGGACCATGGACGAGGGCGCGCCCACCGCTTCGACCTGCTTGAAGAACCCCTCGATGCACCGCTCCACCGCCGCGCGCTCGGCGTCGACGGCCGGCCGCATCTCCACGACTTTCCCCTTGAGCTGCACCGTGTGGTGAGTCAGGACCTCCTCGAACACCGCCGCGAACTCGCCGTTCGCGCGGAGGTTCGAGAGCACGTCCTCGGAGGTCGCCTCCGGCACGAAGACGGTCACGCGGTTTCTCTCGCAGTCGAACGCGACGCCCACCGCCATCGTGGCGGCCGGGCGCAGCTCCTCGTCGCGCGTGCCGACCGCGATCGCATCGTGCCGCTCGAGGATGCGGGGGAGGTCCCGCGTCACGGGGTTCATCGCCGGTGGAGGATAGAAAAGAAACGGGGAGTGCGCGACTGGAGGTTTGCGCCGGGTGCTTAGGCATTTCTTAGCGTTCTTCTAAGGAAAGGTTAGGTGGCGGCACGCGGGCAGGGACCGCATGTTCATCGCGTCGAAAGGAGAGACCACGATGAAATCCCCCAGAATCCTCCTCGCCACCCTCGCCGCCGTCCTCGCCGCCCTCGGCTCCTTCGTCGGCGCCCGCACTCTCACCGCGACCGGCACCGCCGCGGGCACGAAGATCGCCGCGGCTCCCGCGGCTTCGCACGCCCGTGTCGCGCGCGGCAAGTACCTCGTCGCGATCATGGGCTGCAACGACTGCCACACGCCGCTGAAGATGACCGACAAGGGTCCCGAGCCCGATATGTCCCGCGCGCTTTCCGGCCATCCTCAGGAGCTGAAGATGCCGGTCGCGCCCGCCGCGAGCGGCCCGTGGATGTGGCAGGGTGCCGCCACGAACACCGCGTTCGCGGGCCCGTGGGGCGTCACCTACGCCGCGAACCTCACGCCCGACGTCAACACCGGCCTCGGGATCTGGACCGAGGAAATGTTCGTGAAGGCGATTCGCACGGGCAAGCACTTCGGCGTCTCGCGCCCGATCCAGCCGCCGATGCCGTGGGCCACGTTCCGCAACGCCTCCGACGAGGACCTCAAGTCGATCTACGCGTACCTGCGCAGCCTTCCGCCCGCGAAGAACCTGGTTCCCGACTACCAGCCGCCCGCGCCGCCCGCCAGCGTGAGCGCCTCCCGCTGAACGCACGTCCCCTCGAGGAGCACGCCATGAACTCCAGCCTCCGCATCCACTCCGACCTCCACGTCCTGGCACATCACGCGCCCGTGCCCGGGCGGGGCTTCCTGCCGATCCTCGCGTTCCTCCTGAAGGGCCGGCAGCCCGTCCTCGTCGACACCGGCGCCGAGCGCTTCAAGGACGAGTTCCTGAAGAACCTCGAGACCCTGATCGATCCGAGAGACCTCGCGTGGATCGTGCTCACCCACCCCGACGCCGACCACGCGGGCGCCCTCGAGGAGCTGCTCGACCGCGCGCCGAACGCCCGGCTCGTCGTGAACTGGATCTCGACCGGAAAGCTCACCGCCGAGATGGAGCCGCCGATGGGGCGCCTCACGTGGATCAATCCCGGCGAGTCGCTCGCCGCGGGCGACCGAGTCCTCCACTTCCTGCGCGCTCCCATGTACGACTGCCCCTCCACCGTCTCCGTCTTCGACTCGAAGAGCCGCGCCCTCTTCACCTCCGACGCCTTCGGCGCGTTCGTGGCCGGCCCCGCCGGCCGGTTCTCCGAGCTCGACGAGAGCGCCGCTCTCGAAGGCATGTCCCAGTTCTGCCGCGCGAACTCGCCCTGGCTCGCCGACACGCGCCCCGACCGTTACGAGAGCGCGCTCAAGACGCACGCCGACCTCGAACCCGCGTGGCTCCTGTCGGCGCACCTGCCGCCCGTCGAGGCCGCGAACGTCGGCCGCGTGATCTCGCGCGCCGCCTCGTTCCCCGCCGAAGGCCGGGTCGCGATGCCCACGCAACAGGCGCTCGAGTCGGCGCTCGCGGGCGCGGCACGGGCGGCCTAGACGGTGCGGTGCGCCTCGCGTCGCGTAAGCTTGGCCCGCCTTCGGAGGACGACGCAGATGATCCGGACATCCCGCGCGGCCCTCACGTTCATGGCCCTCGTCGCCGGCGCCGCTTCGCCCGTTTTCGCCCAGGGGCGCCCGGACCCGGCGGCGCTCATCGCGGCCCAGAAAGAGGCCATGGCCGCTTTCTCGGCGATGGACGGCGTGTGGCGCGGGCCCGCCTGGGCCATTCTTCCGAGCGGCGAGAAGCACAACATCACGCAGACCGAGCGCATCGGGCCGTTCCTCGACGGTTCCGTGAAGGTCATCGAAGGGCGCGGCTACGATCCCGACGGCCGCGTGACGTTCAACGCGTTCGGCACCATCTCCTACAGCCCCGCCACGAAGACGTACACCCTGCACTCTCACGCCATGGGAAACGTCGGCGACTTCGTCATCAAGCCCACGCCCGACGGGTACACCTGGGAGATCCCGATGGGACCGTCGCGGACTCTCCGCTACACGGCCGTCATCAAGGACGGCACGCTGAAAGAAGTGGGCGACGTCCTCGAGCCCGGCAAGGAGCCTTTCCGGAACTTCGAGATGGTCCTCAAGCGCGTGGGAGACACGACGTGGCCGGCGGCCGGAGCGATCCCGCCGAAGTGAGCGCCCCGGGCGTCCTCGACCGTCTCGGACGCGGGCTGCGCTCGCCCCTCCTGCAGGCGGTCGTCTTCTACGTCCTCTTCGTCGCCGTCGCGCTTCCGCTGAGGTCCTTCGGGGTCAAGGGGGGCCCGCTCCTTCTCGGCGCCGCCATGATGACGCTCTTCTCGCTCGCGAATCCCATCTCGCTCATCTTCGTGCCGCGTTTCTGGCTGAACCTGCTGCTCTCGATCGTCGTCTGGTTCGTGCTCTTCTTCGCGATCGTCGGGACCATCGCAACGGCCGGGCAAATACGCGAGGAAGGCATGGTTTTCCTCACCGCGTTCATGCTCTTTCCGTTCACGCTCCTCACCGCCGGAATCATCCGATTCATCCGCAGGCGGAAAGCGGCGACGTAACGACGACGAGGAGGCGCGTATGTGCAAGTCGCTCGGGCGGCGACCTCACGGTGCGCGGGCCTACGGCGCCGCGATCGTCTTCAGCATGTTGACGACCATCCCGGGAAGGCGCCCCGGGTTCTTCTCGACGGACGCGAGGACGCTTTCGATCGTCGTGGCGCCGTCGTGCTCGATCCACTTCGCGAGCTCTTCGGCCCTGGGGGTGAGGTAGGCCATGCTCCACGACTCGAAGGCGCGCTCGTCGACCTCCTCCTCGTAGAACACCTTGACGCCGCGATGCCTCGGGTCGCGATTGATCCGCTCCATCAGGTTGTCGACGTCGTCCTTCTCGCCCTCCAGGATCTGCAGGAATGCGCCTTCGACGAGGAGGAGCACTCCCGTGATTCCGTGCGCCTTGTTGCGGATCCGCGACTCCTCGAGCATCTGCTCGAGCTCGGTCTCGGCGAGGCCCGGTGTCGCTTCGGAGGAGTAGATCAGGCGAAACGGCATGGACGCCTCCTGCCGTCCCGAGTCTACGACTCCCGCGCCGGGACCGGACACCTCCACCCGCGCGGATGTGCGTCCCCTGCGATACGCTCCCGTTCGCCATGACGCGCCGGAAATCGCTCCTCGCCCTCGCGCTCCTCGCGGCGCTCGGAGCGGGCGCCCTCCCCGCTCCCGGAGCGCTTCCCGCCGGCCTCGATGACGCCGCGATCGCGGCGGCCGCCGTCGCGAGCTTCCCCGAGTACCTCGAGCTCCTCTCTCTTCCGAACGACTCGATCCGGCCCGCGGACGTCCAGAGAAACGCCGCGTGGCTCGAGTCGGCGTTCTCGAGACGCGGCTTCGCGGCGCGCCAGCTCGAGAACAAGGGGAGGCCGCTCGTCTTCGCCGCGTACGGCGGCAACCGCGCGCCGAAGAAGACTGTCCTC
Organism: Thermoanaerobaculia bacterium; assembly: GCA_035455045.1. Lineage (GTDB taxonomy): Bacteria > Acidobacteriota > Thermoanaerobaculia > UBA5066 > UBA5066 > Fen-183. The sequence continues at coordinate 9,132 of DATIFW010000237.1, forward strand.
TTCTACATCCACTTCGACGGGCAGCCCGTCGTCCCGTCGCAGTGGGCGCAAAAGGATCCCTGGCGGCCCGTCGTCAAGCGTCGCGGCGCAGACGGGAAATGGACCGAGGTCGACAGGGCCGAGCTGCTGAAGATAGGCTTCGACCCCGAGCTGCGCGTCTTCGCCCGCTCGTCCTCGGACGACAAGGGTCCGATCACGATGTTCCTCGCGGTCTTCGACCTCCTCCGCGCGAAGAAAATCGACCCTGCGATCAACGTGAAGGTCCTCCTCGACAGCGAGGAGGAGGTCAACTCGCCCGGCATCGCCTCGGTCGTCGCCGGAAACGCCGCTCTCCTCGCGGCCGACGGCGTCGTCCTCCTCGACGGGCCCGTCCACGCGACGGGTCGCCCGACGATCTCCTTCGGCAATCGCGGCGTCGTGACGGCCACCCTCACCGTCTACGGGCCGCGCGCGCCGCTGCACAGCGGGCACTTCGGCAACTGGGTTCCGAATCCCGCGATGCGCCTCGCGCGCCTCCTCGCGAGCATGAAGGACGAGGAGGGACGCGTCGCCGTGCCCGGCTGGTACGCGCGCACGAACCTGACGGACGCCGACCGCAAGGTCCTCGCCGAGGTCCCGGACGACGAGGCGGCCCTGAAGAAGCGCGTGGGCATCGCGGCGCCGGAGAAGGTCGGCGCGACGTACCAGGAATCGCTCCAGTACCCGTCGCTGAACGTGCGCGGCCTCGCCTCCGCGGGCGTCGGCGAGAAAGCGGCGAACATCGTTCCGCAAGACGCCGTCGCCGAGCTCGATCTGCGCACCACGGTCGAGTCCGATCCCGAGTTCCTCCTCGACCTCCTGAAGAAGCACGTCGAGGCGCAGGGCTTCCACCTCGTGGACAAGGAGCCCACCGAGGACGAGCGCGCGCGCTGGCCGAGGCTTGCGGCCCTCCACGCGCACCTCCCCGCGGAGGCCGCTCGTCAGCCTTTCGACTCCCCGATCGGCCGCTGGGCGTCGTCGGCGACCGTGAAAGCCTGGGAGGGCGCCGGGGCGAACACGCAGCTCGTGCGGATCCGCATGATGGGAGGCACGCTTCCCACGCACGAGATCGTCGGGCCGCTGAAGGCGCCGTTCGTCCAGGTGCCCGTCGTCAATCCCGACAACAACCAGCACGCCTACGACGAGAACCTGCGGATGGGCCATTACCTGAGCGGCATGCGCACGATGGCCGGTCTCCTCACGACATCGTTCGGGGAGTGACTCCGGGAATGAAGCTCCTCGACCGCGTCCGCCGCGTGTGCCTCGCCCATCCCGGCGCCTACGAGAAGATCGCCTGGTCCGCGCCGACGAGGCGACACGAGGAGACGCGATTCCATACACTTCTCGGGTCGTGCTCACCGAGTCCCTCGGCCGGATCGCGGGTTTGTCCGCCGCCCTGGTCGCGGCGATCGTCGTCGCGTCCATCGTCATCGTCCGACAACCGAGCTTCTCGAACGTCCCGAGGCTCCTCAAGAGGCGGGCCGATCCCGATCGGCTTCGAACCGACATCGCCTTCCTCACGCGCGACGCGTCGCCCCGAGACGCCCGGCACCCCGAAAAGCTCGAGCTGGCTGCTGCGTACATCGGCGCGGAGCTCTTGAAGTCGGGCGCGGCCGTCGCCAGCCAGCCCTACGACGTCCACGGCCGCGCATTTCGCAACGTCGTCGCACGCCTCGGGCCGCGCGGCCCGGGAGCCTTCGTCCTCGGCGCGCATTACGACTCCTTCGGCGAAACGAACCTCAATCCGGGTGCCGACGACAACGCGAGCGGCGTCGCGGGCCTGCTCGAGGTGGCCCGGCTGCTGGGGTCGGAGCCGCTCGCCCGCCCTCTCGTCCTCGTCGCTTACTGCACCGAGGAGCCTCCGTACTATCACTCGGAATTCATGGGCAGCGCCGTCCACGCCGCCTCGTTGAAGGATTCCGACGCGCCGCCCATCGGCATGGTCTCCCTGGAGATGATCGGGTACTTCCACGAGAAGCAGCCGTGGCCGAGCCCGCTCTTCGCGCTCGCGTACCCGACCCGCGGCGACTTCATCGCGGTCGTCGGCCGTTGGGCCGACCGCCGGCTCGTCAAGGAGCTGCGGCGCGGCATCAACGCCGCCTCGACGGTCGCAGCGTACAGCTACAGCGGACCCGCCATCTCGGGGACCGAGGCCTCCGACCACAGCAGCTACTGGGCCGAGGGCTACACGGCCGCCATGGTCACGGATACCGCGTTCATGAGGAACCCGAACTACCACGCGCCGACCGACACGCTCGAGACGCTCGACTTCGAGCGGATGGCGCAAGTCGTGACCGGTGTGGCGAACGCGGCGGCGGAGATTTGCGGGCTCGCGAGTCCTTAGCGACGCCGCTTCACCCCGCCGCCGCGGTCGCCGCCGAAGGCGCGGGGGGCGGCGTCTTTCTCCGCAGGATCGCGGCCGAGATGAGCGTCATGATCAAGCCGACCGGGAAGACTTCCAGGAGCGTCATGCCGGTGTTGAAGAACGGGTTCTTGTACATCTCCTTGAACTTCGCCATCTCGCGCGTCGCTTTCTCGATCGCCTGAGCGCTCTCGCCCTTCGCCTTCATCCTCTCGAGCATGTGCGCGGCGTACTTGTCGCCGAAGTCGGGGATGAAGTTGTAATAGACGATCTCCCACGAGACGACGTAGACCGCGCACGCGACGAGCGTCGCGAGGATCCCCACCTGGAACGCCTTGCCGAACGTGATCGTGCCGCCGACGCTTTCGCGGTACGACCGGATCGCGAAGAACACCAAGAGGTACGCGAGCACCTGGATCGTGTATCCGCAGATCTCGGCGTAGTCGAAGGCCGCCGTGTCGTTCATGCACAGCGCCACCATGACCGCCGTCGCCCCTCCCAGGATCGCGCCCGAGATCAGCCCGAACGTCAGGATCTGCTTCTTCATGTCTCTCCCCTTTCGTCCGGCAATCTAAGGCTGGGCCGCTGCCATGTCGTCATACCTTCGGGTGATTTCGCGATGAAGACGCGCAATTCACGCTTTCGATGACCCCGGATCACGGGATCAAACCCAGCCGCCGGCCCTCCTGGACCGCCTGCGTCCTCCGGGAGGCGCCCAGCTTCTCGAAGAGGCGCGCGGAGTGGGTCTTCACCGTGTTCTCCGAGACGAACAGCCTCTCCCCGATCTCGCGGTTGCTCAGCCCTTCGGCGATGAGCCCAAGGATCTCGAGCTCCCGCGGCGTGAGGCCCGATTCCTCCAGGGCTCCCGCGTTCAGGACGAACGGCCCGCTTTCGCGGACCCGGATCTCCTTCACGACGACGATTTCCTTCGCCCGGGTCCACTTCAGCCCCAGCCAGGCCCCGACCGCCGTGAAGATGACGGCCACGAGCCCGCCGTACAACTCCCCCGGGTACTCGCGCACGAAGTGCTGGTACTCGATGAGCTTCAAAGCCGCGATGAGGACGCCGCCGATGGCGCCGTAGAGGAGGACACGCTTCAAGTGGGCGTTCAGTGTAACGCCCGCGCCTCCGCCCGAACGGTCCTATAGTCCTCCCGCGACCAGGGCGAAGGGTTAGCCCTCAGTTCTTCACGCCTCCCACCCACAGGCTTTTCGGCAGCAGGCAGTGGACGCTCTTCTTCGCGTCGGACATGTCGCCGAGGCGGCAGTCCATCGCGAGGCTCGCGAGGCCGTAGGCGTCCAGGCGCGAGAGGCCCTTCTTCTCCTGCAGGAGGCCGATCATCGCCATGGAGGCCGTGTCCATCGCCTTGTTGAGATCGGGGTCGGTTCCTGTCGTCACGAACTCGGCCGGCGTCTCGGCTGAGGGGCGTGGCGGGATGCTCTTGAACACGCCCTTGTCCACCACCATGCAATAGACGCCCTTGCTGATGTTGACGACCTCCGAGACGCGGCAGTCGGCGAGCGTCGCCATCGCGGCGGGCGCCTTGTCGGGCGTCGCGCGCTTCTCCTCGACGAGGAACTTCGCCGTCTCGGCCTTGAGAATCTCGAGCGCTTTGTTGAGGTCCTTGTCGTTGCCCATCGTGATCCACGCGTCCTTCATCCGGATGCGCGGCCACTCCAGCGGCTTGCCCTTCACGAGGTCGAGCGTGATGTTGAACTCCTTGAAGGCGGTCTCGAGCGCCGTGAGGTTCACCTCGCCGTTCCCCTGCGCGGCGTGCGAGTCGCCGGACCAGAGGAGCGCGCCCGGAACGAAGACGGGCACGTAGAGCGTCGTCCCCTCGGTCAGCTCGCGGATGTCCATGTTCCCCGCGAACGGGCCGGGCGGCACCGTGCTGTACCTGCCCGGCTCCGCGCGCGCCACGCCGAGCGTGCCCGGGAAGGGGCGCAGCGGGATCTCGATGCCCGGCGCGAACTCGGCCACCTTGCGGTCCCAGTCGAGGTAGAAGTACTTGACCTGCCCGTCCGCGAAGTCCTTCGGGAACTCGCCGAACATCCCGGGTACGTTGAAGTTCGTGCCGTACGCGCGCGGCACGATCTTGTTGATCTTTACGGAAAGGACGTCGCCGGGCGCGGCGCCCTCCACGTAGATCGGCCCCGTCATGGTGTGCGGCCCGCGGCCAGGGTGGTCGGTCCGGAGCTTCTTGATCTCCTCGATCGTCGTGCCGGGGACGATCTGGTTGTGCGAGTGCATCATCGTTTCCATGACGACGGTGTCGCCGGGGCTGACGCGGAGGACCGGCGGCTGCGCGTTGTCGAACCAGCCCCACTGCGTCGTCTCCATCGTCGCCGGCAGGAGGTGAACCTTCCCCGGAAGGTGTTTGGCCGGGACGATGCGGAGCTGCTCCTGAGGCGTGTACTGGAGGGCGGCCGAGACCGCGAGCGCGAGGCCGGCGGCCAGGGCGACGAGGAAAACCGGGCGCACGGCAGGAAAACGCTTCATAGGGCCTCCTTCGCCGCGGGAGCCTACAACAATGGCTGCGACTGAGTCCCATGAGCGGAAACCGGGAGGCGAGCACGCAAGGCAGCCCGGGGACGGGATGTCCTTAGCCTCCCGGGAAGAGTTAGCGCCGCCGCTCGCTGAAAACACAAAGCGCGGTGCGCCTCATGCCCGTTTGGGCGGGAGACGCACCGCGCCTTTTCGCCTAAGCCCCGCGCGTGGTCAGGCCTCCACCCCCCAGTAACGCTGCGATGAGCAGAATTACGAAGAGCGCGAGGAAGAGGAACGCGAAGAACTTCGCGATCGCGATCGAGGCGCCGGCGATGGTCGTGAAGCCCAAGAGCGCCGCGATCAACCCAATGACGAGGAAAGTAAGTGCGGCTCTCAGCATGTTTACCTCCTCCAGCACCGGTTGCGAGATCGATGCCAAATACCCCCCGCCTTTCGAATCCGCTATTTACCAGGTCGCGTGGTGCGCCCCTTGCATTTCCGAGCTTCGCAGGAGGATTTCCGGCCGATGTCGCTGTCGCTCAAGCCCCGGCACCTCCGGCGTTACAAGGACGTCGCGGCGCTCGCGCTGAAGTACCGGAATCTCTCTCTCGTGCCGGCCGAAGGCGCAGAGGCTGCCGCCCCGCGCAGGGGTGGTCCTGACCCCGCCGAGCTCGCCGCGGATCTCGAGCGCCTGGGCCCGACGTTCGTGAAGCTCGGCCAGCTCCTCTCCGCACGGACGGACCTCCTCCCTCCCGCCTACCTCGACGCCCTCCGCCGCCTCCAGGACAAAGTCGAGCCCTTTTCCTACGCGGAGGTCGAGGAAATCGTGCAAGGCGAGCTCGGCGCGCGGATCTCCAAGGCGTTTTCGAGCTTCGAGAAGGAGCCCGCGGCCGCCGCCTCTCTGGGCCAGGTGCACCGGGCGGCCCTGCGCGACGGGCGTCCCGTCGCCGTCAAGGTGCAGCGGCCCGGCATCCGCGAGCAGATCTCCGACGACCTCGAGGCGTTCCGCGAGATCGCCGAGATCCTCGCGGGCCACACCGAGCCCTTCGACGTCGAGACGATGCTCGAGGAGTTCCGGAAGACGCTCCTCAAGGAGCTCGATTACCGGCAGGAAGCCCAGAACATGGTCACCCTCGGCGCGGCCCTCGAAGAGTTTCCCCGCATCGTCGTCCCGCAACCGGTCGACGACTACACGACGACGCGCGTCCTCACGATGGACCTCATTTCGGGCAAGAAGGTCACGTCGCTGAGCCCTCTCACGAAACTCGACATCGACGGAAGCGGCCTCGCCGAGGAGCTGTTCCGGGCCTATCTCAAGCAGACGCTCCTCGACGGCTTCTTCCACGCCGACCCCCACCCCGGAAACGTCTTCCTCACGGACGACCGCCGCATCGCGCTCCTCGATCTCGGCATGGTTGCGCGCCTCACCCCCGCGCTGCGCGAACAGCTTCTGAAGCTCGTGATCGCCGTCAGCGATGGGCGGGGCGACCAGGCCGCCGGGGAGGTCGAGAAGATCGGCGACAAGCTCCCCGACTTCGACGGGAAGGAGATGACGAGGCGCGTCGTCGAGCTCGTCGGCGTCTTCCAGCACGCGACCGTGAGCGACCTCCAGCTCGGCCGCATCGTCATGGACATCTCGCGCCTCGCGGCCGAGTCGGGCCTGAAGCTCCCGCCCGAGCTCACAATGGTAGGCAAGACGCTCCTCAACCTCGACGAGGTCGGGCGGACGCTCGATCCCGCGTTCGATCCGAACGCCTCGATCCGCCGGAACTCCGCCGAGCTCCTCGCCCGGAGCCTGCGCCAGAGCGCGACGCCGGGAAACGTCGCCTCCTCGCTCCTCGAAGCCCGCGAGTTCCTCGGGCGGCTCCCCGCGCGCGTCGAGAAGATCCTCGACCTCGTCTCGACGAACTCTCTCCGAGTGCAGGTCGACACGATCGACGAGCGCGAGCTGATCGCCGGCATCCAGAAGATCGCGAACCGGATCGCGCTCGGCCTCGTCCTCGCGGCGCTCATCGTCGGCGCCGCGCTCCTGACGCAGGTCCAGACGACGTTCCGGATCTTCGGCTATCCCGGCCTCGCGATGATCTTCTTCCTCGTCGCCGCCGCGGGCGGCGCGGCTCTCGCGGCGAACATCGTTCTCTCGGACCGGAAGCTGCCCTAGGGGGGCCCATCTTCTCGCCCCCCCACGGCCTCTCCCCAGCAGGTCCTTCGAGAAACAAAAGTACGATAGCGGACGTTGGAAGCCCTCCTGACGTCGCTGACTCTGGTGGCGCTGGCCGAGATCGGCGACAAGACCCAGCTCCTGTCCTTCGTTCTCGCCGCCAAGCTCAGGCGTCCCTGGGCAATCATGGCGGGCATCCTCGTCGCGACTCTGGCCAACCATGCATTGGCGGGGAGCGTCGGTGTCTGGCTCGCCAGCCTCGTCGCTCCGTCGACCCTTGCCTGGGTGGTGGGGGTCTCATTCATCGCCTTCGGCCTGTGGACGCTCAAGCCCGACACTCTCGAGGGCGATCCCCGCATGCTGGGAGCCGGCGCTTTCGCCACCACGACGGTCGCGTTTTTTCTCGCTGAGATGGGAGACAAGACGCAGTTGGCGACCGTGGCGCTGGCGGCCCGTTATGACGCGCTTCCGTCTGTCGTCCTGGGCACGACTCTGGGGATGATGGTCGCCAACGTGCCTGCGGTCATCGTCGGCGAGACCCTGGCTCATCGCCTCCCGATGAGGACCGTACGATGGGTTGCGGCGGCGCTCTTCATCGCAGTAGGACTTGCGTCCTTGATCGGGGCCATCAGGCCGGCCCCGCCAGGGACACGCCGGGAAGCTTCTCCGGCGCGGCGGGCGGGCGACCGCCGCCCGCATCCAGCGTGGGGAACCCGGTGACGGCGCCGTCGTCCTCGTTCCTTTCAGCCACGAAGGCGTGAGTGTACAGCGTGGCACGCGGGTTGCTCGACTCGGCCGGGAGGGTTTGATGAGATTCCCTGCAAACGTGCGCGTTCTCGCCTGGGTGGGATGCGTGGGGCTGATCCCCTCGTTTTCCGCTCCCGCACAGGTGTCGCTCCAGTTCCACTTCGGAGAGGACGATTTCCACCGCATCGATTCGCGCCATCCCCTTCGCGGACGGCAATACCAGACGATGGGCTCGCTCGCGCACACGCTCGACGAGATCGCCCAGGACTTGAACCGCCAGGCTTACCGCACCGCTCGCCGCGACCGGTCGCAGACGCGGCTCCTCGCGTCGGTGTCGGATTTCGCGCGCCGGACGGCCGATTTCCACTTCCGAATGGACAGCTACCTCGATTCGCCGTGGGACATCCGGCGCGACGTCAACGACCTGGCCAGGCGGGCGCGTGGCGTGAACCAGCGGATCGTCAACGCACGGCTCTTCCCGCGCACCTACGACCTGTGGAACAGCGCGATCGACGTCTTGAGCCGAATGCAGCAGGTGCTGCGCGGCGTCGATGTCCAGGTTCCGCCGTCGCCGGTCCGGCACGGAGGCGAAGGCGGCGGAGGGTGGGAGCACCGCGAGGCCGATCGGAACGACAACGGCGTCCCCGACCGCCTGGAAGGGCAGCCTCCCTCCCCGCCCGACCGCGGAGGCTCCCGGGCCGCGAACGTCTTCGAGCTGCGGCGGCTCGGGAAGGAGCTGGACGAGCGCGTCATGGCCGCACGCGATTCCACGCCACGCCCCGACCCGCGCGGCGGCCCCGACCCGCGCGCCCACGAATCGTTCGACAGCTTCGGCTCCCGGGTGCATCGCCTGAGGGAGACGCTCGAAACGGACACCTTCGACGCGCGCGATCTCAGCCGGACAGTCTCGCGCCTGCTGGACGATGCGCGCCGCACGAGCGACGACATGCGTCGCGAGAGAACCTACTCCGGCACCGCCAACGAGTGGCAGCGGATCGTGGACATCCTGGCGCGGATGCAGGAGCTGCTCTAGGCATCCGGCAGACGTTCAGTTCACCGTCTCGTCCGGAGGCTCCTCGAGGCCGTCTTCCATTTCCGCGGCCTCTTCCTCCAGGACCGCTCTTCTCCTCCTCTTCCGGATCGCCGCGACGATCGCGAGGATCGAAATTCCGAACCACAGCGCCGCCGTGCTCGTGAGGATCGGGATCCAGCGCTTCAGAGACGCCTGCCGCGCGTAGAACGCCTCCCCGACGTCGAGCAGCGTCGCGCCCGTCGCGCCGCGCACCGCCTCTTCGAACGGGTCCCCGCGCGCGAGGCGCGCGAGGACGAGGCGCGGCACCGCCGGCCCGTACCGGTCGAGGAGGTCGTTGACGAGCGTGCCCGCCAGCGCGTATCCGTGCTCCACTTCGCGCCGGTCTCCGCCGAAGAGGTCGTCCAGCTTCCAGAGCGGCACGCGAGGGCCCATCAGCACCCCGAGCGCGAGCTCGGTCTCGTCGCGCAGCCGCCACGAGCGCGCCGCCAGCATCGCGAGTCCCTCGTCGAACCACCGCGGCACGCGCCGGCCGGCGCTGGCCCGATGGATGAGGACGTGCGTGACCTCGTGCGCGAGCACCTCCTCGAGGCCGCCGTCCGGGTACGACGGCGTGCGCTCGGCGAGGAGGACGACGATGCTTCCGGCGTCGGAGGTCGCGGCGTCCGTGTAACCCGACACCCATGCCGGCACGTTGCGCGCGAGCGGCGACGACTCCGGCGCGAGGACGACGTGGATGTCCGGCCCCGGCGCATCGAGCCCCACGAGCTCCATGACGCTCGCGACCCACGGATGCGGCCCTTCGACGAGACGGTTCGCGGACGGCGGGAGACCCGGCTGTGGCTCGATGACGAGACGGGTCGGCTCGGCAGCCGCGAGCGGCGCGAGAAGGACGACTGCGGCGAGGACCAGGCGCGTGCGGATGACGGCTAGGGTACTGCGCCGATTGCTTCGCTCGGAGGCGTCGCGATCGAGATACCCTGCGGCCCATGCACGACACGCGCCGATTCCTCGTCCTCGCTCTCTCCCTCGCTCTCTCCGTGCCGGCCCTCGCGGAAGACAAATGCAGCGTGAAGGCGGTCCTCGGGGGGAAGCCTGTCACGATGAAGCACTGCATCGCCGCGGTCTTCGAGGACCAGCACAGCGTGACGCTCTATTTCTCCGATACCGCGTTCACGGCCAAGGAGGTCGACTCGTTCCACGTCAGCTCGTACGCCACGGACAAGAACGAGGCCGGGAAGCCGCGCACGATGATGCACTTCGCGTTCTGCCCCGGCGGCGGCAAGCCCGCGGCGAGCGCCGCGGCCGTGAAGAGCGTCGAGACGAGCGTCAACCATGCCGACTCCTTCATGGTGAGCCGGCAATGGGTGTTCGAACTGCCCAAGGACAAAGAGAGCCTCAAGTTCGAGAAGCTCACGGGGAACATCGTTCCGGGCGGGACGATCTCGGGCCGCATCACCGGCGGGAAGCTGAGCGACGGGTCGAAGTACTCGTGGGAAGCCGACTTCGACTTCACGCTGCCCGCGAAAGACGCGGCGGCCGGGCCCGGCTGCGGATACTGAGGCCGTCAGCGGTTCCGATTATCCTTTCACCTGGTGTAGAAAGCGGGTGTCATGGGCAAGAAACAGAAGACCGCGTTCGAGCTCGCGATGGAGCGCCTGAAGGCCGAGGACCGCGCGGCCGGCACGAAAGAGACTCCGCTGACTCCGAAGCAGAAGGAAGCCATCGCCGAGGCCCGCCGCATCGCCTCCGCGGGCCTCGCCGAGCGCGAGATCCTTTTCAAGGACGTGATGAGCAAGACGGCCGACCCGGACGCGCGCGCCGCCGCCGAGCGCGAATACCAGATCGACCGCCAGCGCATCAACGACGACTGCGAGAAGGCGGTCGAGGGCATCCGGCGGGGGAAGACCTAAGGCTTGCCTGGTGCCGCCCGAGCCGCCATGAGCTCCTTCAGCAGCGCAGCGCACCACTCTTCCGTCTCGTCGCGCCCGTCGTTCGTCAGGAGCGCCACCGCGAGATCCCGCGTCGGCTGGATCGCGACGAGCGCGTAGTACTCCCCGTTTCCGCCCGCGTGGACGCTCGTCGGCGGCGGAAAGCCGCGGAACGCCCCGCGGATTGCGAGAGGCGAGAAGACGCGCTGCTCCACCAGCTCTCTCCACGACCGGTTCGCCGCCCGCTCGAGCATCGCCGCCGCGACGATGAAATCCGCGTTCGAGTAGCGCGTCTCGGTGCCGGGCTCCTTGTCGGGTGGCTTGCCGAGGAGAACGGGCAGGAACTCTTCTCGCGCCTTTGGGCCCTCGCCCGCATACGCCCGCGCGCTGGCGAAATCCGCGTCGGACGTGAACGGCGGCAGGCCCGCGCGATGCGTCAGCAGCATGCGCAGCGTCACGGGCCGGTAGACGGGCGCCATCGCGACGTCGGGGAAAGACTCGCCGAGCGTCCGATCCCACCTCAGCAGGGCGACGACGTGAGCCGGGAGACACGCTTCCTCAGCTCGCCACGAGCCTCCAGACGAAAAGCACGACGATCGCGCCGAGGATCGACATGATGAACCCGGCGGCATGGAACTTCGCGTCCGGGGCCGGCTTCGAGATCAGCGTGCCGATGAAGCCGCCCACGAACGAGCCGACGACGCCGACGATCGTCGTCATCCAGAAGCCCAGCGCCTGAACTCCGGGCATCAGCGCCCTGGCAATGAGGCCCACGACGAAGCCGACGATGATCGTCCAGATGATGCCGAAGAGTCCCACGGTGTCCTCCTTGCGCTCGACCTCGGATCACACTAACGCAATGGGCGTGGGCTGAACGTTCTCGAGGCGATCGAGCGCGTCGAGCAGTACGAGAGCGGTCAGCCCCTCTGATTCTCCTTCGAAAACTGCCAGAGCGCCTTGTCGAGGGTGCGCATCGAGACGCCCGCGCCCGCCGCTACCCCGCGCATGAAGTCGGTGTATTCCATCCAAAAGTCGAACCCATAGGAAGGCGTGGCGTCGAGGCCCGCCGACCATAGCGCCCTGACGTCGAGAATCGGGTATCGGCCCCGGTCGCAGAAATGGAGGATGACGGACGCCGTCGGCCATTCGACTCCCTCGAGGAGCCGAAGCGCCTGGATCTTGAACCGCTCGGTCTTCGAGCCCAGCGCCGCACGCGTCACTTCCTTCACGTACCCCGCGTCGTTCTTCTCACAAAGGGGTCGCGACCGGGCCGTCTTCCACTCCGCGATCTTCAGGAACTGGTCGCGCGTCAAGTACCCCTGCCGGCGGGCCGCAGGCGCGATGCCCTTCTCGATGAGGGAATCCGGGGCATCGGAGAACGCGCCGGCCCATCTCTCGATCGCGGCGACTGGGAATCGCAGCCTGAATTTCATCTGGACTCCATGCTCCTTTTGTCACCGGGTGGCGTTCCTGATGGAGTCGATCGTATCCTCGTCGTGACGTGCCGACCTTCAATACGAGAGAGGAATACGAGGCCTGGAAGGCTGCCCGCGCGGCCGGAGCGGCGCCGCAGGCGCAGCCCCAGGCGGGACCGCCGCCCGTCGTACCGCAGCAGTTCGCGCCGCCGCCTCCGGCTCCTCTCCCGCCCTACGACGCGCGCCAGCAGATCCTCGACGTCGAGCACCTCCGCCTCCTGCGCCTCGGCTACATCGTCGCGGCCTGTGTCAGCTCGTTCGTGTGCGTCATGGGGTTCTTCTACGTCGGCATGGGCGCGCTCGTCTCCTCGACCATCCCGGCGCGCGGCACGCGCGGCGCCCCGCCGTTCTCGCCCTTCGCGTTCTTCGCGGTGTTCGGCGCGATCTTCGTCGTGGTCGGCGCGGTCCTCGTCGTCCTGAACGTCCTGACCGCGCGCGCGATCGGCCGCCGCCGGGGCTACGTGCTGTGCATGGTCTCGGCCGCGCTCTCCTGCCTCGGCATCCCGTACGGCACGCTCCTCGGCATCGCGACGTTCATCGTCCTCGGCCGCCCGCACGTGAAGGCGATGTTCGAGGGCGCGCCCGCGCCGCTCAGCGCCTGACGACCCTGCCTCGGAGGGACGCGCGGACGACCGGCCCTGACGGGTGGGCCCCGCCGTCCGCGCCCCCTCTCGAACTCCACGGTCAACGGCTCAAGGCTCTCCGGATGCCGCCGAGGTGGTGATAGGAGTGCCTGACGGCGTGATCCTCCAGCATGAACTGGCAGGTGAGCGGAGCATCGGAATACATCGAAATCGGCGCGAACCGGGAAAGCTCCTCGTCGCTCAGCGCGCGGATCGCCGCCGCGGCCTCCGCGCTGTTCTTCTCGAGCAGCTCCAGCGTTTCCTCTTTCGTGACCCCGTCGAACTCCTTCGCGTGCGCGGCATTCATCGCGTGCACGTCATCCCAGGTCACGCCCGTCACCGGATCGCCTCCGGCGAGGGTCTGCGCCAGCTTGATCTCCAGCGGGTACATGGTGGCGACGTGATGCACGACGACGCCGAACCTGCGCTCGTCCTTGGGGCCTCTCATCCGCCATTCCGAGCTCGAGAGACCGCTCGCGAACGAGGCGAGCGCGCGCGCCCCTCTCTCGAGGACGCCGGCAAGGGCGTCCGCACGGTCGGACGGGTTGAACCTCGGGACACGCGAAACGACACTCGACATTGGCTTATCCTCTTTTCCGCCGGCGCCTCATCGCTCCGGCAAGGCCCAAGCTAGGGCCGGCCTCGCGCGAAAACCATGAGCCAGCGTCTGATTCCTTTAGCCGCCCGTCTGAAATTGACGCCGACCCGGCAGCGCGTCCGAACCGCCTGCCCGAGCGTCCGGCGCGCCGCGTGTCCGGCGCGGGGAATGTCGTCGTGAGAGCCGACGTCCTCTCCGACGTGCTACGCGCCGTGCGCCTCACCGGCGCGCTGTACTTCGATTTCGACCTGAGCGTTCCGTGGGTCGCGGAAGCGCCGCCGTCGCGGGAGATCGCCGGAATCGTGATGCCCGGCGCCCAGCGCGTCATCGAATACCACCTCATCGCGCGGGGCACGGGCTGGGGGCACGCGGTGGGCCAGGAGCCCATCCGCCTCGGAGAGGGAGACCTCATCGTGTTCCCTCAGGGCGATGCGCACGTCCTGTCGAGCGCTCCCGGAATGCGGGGGACTTCCGACCTGTCGCTGTTCTCCCGCCCGTCCACTCCGCTTCCGATGTTCTACGAATCCGGCGGCGGCGGAGCCGAGCGCGCGCGCATCGTCTGCTGCTTCCTGGGCTGCGACGAGCGGCCGTACAACCCCCTGCTCGGAGCCCTGCCGCGGATGATCCACCTTCCGGCGACGAGCCCCGGCGCGAACGCGGGATGGCTTGGAACGCTGATGAACATGGCCACGGCGGAATCCGGCAGCGAGCGCCCGGGCGCCGAGAACGTCCGCGAACGGCTCTCGGAGCTCATGTTCGTCGAGACGATCCGCCGGTACATCGAGACGCTCTCTCCGGCCGAGACCGGCTGGCTCGCGGGTCTGCGCGACCCGGTCGTCGGGCAGGCGCTCGCCGCGCTCCACGGCGCGCCGAGGGAATCCTGGACCGTCGAAGGGCTGGCGCGAAGAGTCGGAGTCTCGCGCTCGGTCCTCGCGGAGCGATTCACGACGATGGTCAGCCAGCCCCCCATGCAGTACCTCGCGCTTTGGCGCATGCAGCTCGCCTCTCGCCTGCTGATCGAAGGCGGCCAGGTGGCAGCGGTGTCTGCTGCCGCCGGCTACGCGTCGGAAGCGGCGTTCAGCCGCGCGTTCAAGAAGCTCGTGGGCCAGGCTCCCGCGGCGTGGCGGCGAGGTGCGCGCCCGGACCGGGAAGCGTGAGTCCGCGGATGGCCGGACCTCTTCAGATCCTCGGCGTCGGCACCCCGGCCAACTCGATCCAGTCGAACCAGACCGGGTGATTCGCCCGGTACCACTCCAGCACCTTCCGGATCGTCTCCTGCTTCTCGCGCGGGACGACGTTCTCGTCGAGAAGATCG
>DATIFW010000238.1:0-31094 GCA_035455045.1 Thermoanaerobaculia bacterium
TTCGCGCGATCGAGGATCCGGATCGACCCCTGGGCGTCCATGACCGCGATGTCTCCGGTCCGGAGCCAGCCGTCGTCGAATCGCTCCGCCGATTTCTCGTCGTTGTAGTACGACGCAGCGACCCAGTTGCCCTTCACTTCGAGCTCTCCTCTCGTCCGATCGTCCCACGGCGCGACCCGACCCTCCGGAGTGACGACGCGGCACCTCACGCCCGGGACGACGCGGCCCTGCCGGGCGCGGATCCGGAACTGCTCGGATTCAGCGAGCCCGCGCATGGCTTCCGTCGGAAACGAGATCGACGCGACCGGCCCGGTCTCGGTCATTCCCCATCCCTGCACGACGTCGACGCCCGCCAGCCTCTTGAACCGCTCGATCATCGACACGGAGGTCGCCGAGCCGCCGACTGTGACGAGCCGAAGGGACGACAGATCGCACCGCGTCGTTTCGAGGTACTGCAGAAGACCCGTCCACACCGTCGGGACGCCGGCCGTCAAGGTCACGCGCTCGCCCTGGATCAGACCGACGAGGGCGGCGGGGTCGGCGCTGGCGGCGCCGGCGAGGACGAGCTTCGAGCCCGCCATCAGGGCAGCGTACGGGAGGCCCCACGCGTTCGCGTGGAACATCGGGACGACCGGGAGGACGGCGTCCCGGTCCGTCAGACCCAGGCAACTCGCGAGGTTCACCATCGTCGCGTGCAGGACCGTCGACCGGTGCGAGTAGACGACGCCCTTCGGGCTGCCCGTCGTGCCGCTCGTGTAGCACATCGCGGCGGCGTCGTTCTCGTCCGGCTCGGGCCAGGGAAACTCCGGGGCGGCGGCGGCGAGGAGCTCCTCGTAATCGTGGCTCGAAGG
This sequence comes from Thermoanaerobaculia bacterium, assembly GCA_035455045.1. Taxonomy (GTDB): domain Bacteria; phylum Acidobacteriota; class Thermoanaerobaculia; order UBA5066; family UBA5066; genus Fen-183. Next base: position 852 of record DATIFW010000238.1, read on the forward strand.
CAACGCGCTCCGGTCTGCCTCACCCATGATGACGACGTGCTTCACCGACGTCAGTTGCGGCGCGATCGCCGCGAAGACCGGGACGAGCGGCGCGTCGACGAAAACGACGCGAGCTCCGGCGTGATTCGCGATCCACGCGGTCTGGTCGGCGTGGAGCCGGATGTTCAGCGTGTGGAGAACCGCGCCCATGCAGGGCACCGAGAAGTAGAGTTCCTGGTGCCGGTACGTGTTGAAGGCGAAGGTGGCGACACGGTCGCCGGGCTTCACGCCGAGCGCCGCCAGCGCGGACGCGAGGCGTGAGACGCGTTCGCCGAACGCCGTGAACGTCTCCCGGTGAACGCCATCCCTGGTCCAGGTGACGATCTCCTGTCTCGGGAAGAGCGCCAGCCCGCGTTCGAGGATCCGATTGACGACGAGCGGATCGTGCTGCATGAGCCCGCGCATCCCGACTCCTTTCCGGCGCCTCGTCAGGCCAGGAGAGCCCGCGCCAGGACCATCCGTTGAACGTCGTTGGCGCCCTCGACGATCTGCGCGATCTTGGCGTCGTTGAAGAAGTGAATGGCGGGGAACTCCTCGGACACGCCGGTCGCCCCGCAGAGCTGGACCGCCTCCGCCGTCACGAAGAGAGCCGTGTCGGTGGCGACGAGTTTCGCTGCCGCGGCCGCGGCCGTGAACGGCCGGTCGAGGTCGCGCAGGCGCGCGGCGTCGCGCACGAGGGCGCTTGCCGATTCCGTTCGCGCGGCCATCTCCGCGAGGCGCGCCCTCACGACGTCGTTCTTCTCCAGCGGGCGGCCGAAGGCCTTGCGCGTCCTCACGTAACCGAGCGCCGCGTCGAGAGCCCCCCGGCAAAGGCCGACCGCGAGCGCGCCGATCGTGATGCGTCCCGAGTCGAGGGCGGTCAGCGCGATTCCGAGGCCATCCCCCGGCCGGCCCACGAGCGCCGTGACCGGCACGGGCACGTCCGCGAGGGAGAGTCCGCCGGTGGGCGATCGACGGAGCCCCATCTTTCTTTCGGGAGGAAGAGGCGTGAAGCCCGGAACTCCCTTCTCGACGAGAAAAGCCGAGATCTCCTGCTCGCCCGTCCGGGCGAAGACGACGAAGACGTCGGCCACCGTCGAGTGCGTGATCCAGGCTTTGCTCCCGTTCAGCAGGAAGCCGTCCCGGTCTTTCACGGCGCGCGTCGCGATCGCCGCGGCGTCGGAGCCCGTCCCGGGCTCCGTCAGGGCGAAGGCTCCGAGCAGATCTCCCCTGGCGAGGCGCGGCAGGTACCGGCGCTTCTGCTCTTCGGTTCCAAACCGGCCGAGGATGAGCTGAGGCAGGCCGTGGACCGAAAGCGTCCCGGCGAGCGCGCCGCCGGCGACGGCAAGCTCCTCGAGGACGAGAGCGTACGTCGCATAGTCGGCGCCTCCCCCACCGTATTCGGCCGGGAACGGAATGCCGCCCAGCCCCATCGCGCAAAGCCGTGAGAAGAGCGGGCGTGGAAATTCGTCGGGCAACGAGGCGGCGAGATACGGCTTGAGCTCGGCGCTCACGAACCGGCGGACGGTCTTCACGAGCGCGAGCTGCTCCTCCGTTCGGAGGTCCTCGAAGAGCGGCTGCATTCAGCGGATCCTCGGGACGATCTCGTACCTCCCGCCCTGGGCGCGGCGGAAGACGCCCCGGCCCTTCTCCAGCCGGACCTCCTCGAGCACGGCCTCGGCGAGCGTCGCGACGGGCGTCACGCAGACGTCGAGAGACTCGAGGCGCCTGGTCCATTCCGCGAACGTCAGGCGCCGCGTCGCCGCCGCGAGGCGCCGCCGGGCCCTTCGGCCCGCTGCACCCGAGGCGAACTGGAGAGAAACGAGATCCGGAAGGCCGACGGCCTCGCAGAAGCCCGACCAGAACTTGGGCTCGATGCAGGCGACCGCGAGGAGGCGCCCGTCCTTTGTCGGGTAGAGGCCGTAGCAGGGGTGGAGCTCGGTCGTCACGAGGGAGCCGCCGCTCGTCACCCGCCCCGTCGCGAGGTACTCGGCGGCGCCGAACGAGAGGAGTGCGAGGCTCCCTTCGTGGAGGGACACCGTGGCCGCCGTGGCCCGACCCGTCCGCTCCCGCTCGAGAAGGCCGGTCAGGACGGCCGCCACCGCGGGCCACGCCCCGCCCGCGACGTCCGGGATCTGGAACCGGGGGATGACCGGCCGGCCGCGCTCGTCGCGATTCAGGTCGAGGAGGCCGGACGAGGCGAGGAAGTTCGCGTCGTGTCCGGCCTTTTCCGAACGGCGAAAACCGGCGATCCGGACCTGCACGAGACGTGGATTCCATGCGGCGAGGTCGCGCGGCGAAAGCGCGAGCCTCCGGACGGCGCCCGGCCTCAGCGAGTGGATCAGCACGTCGGCGCGCTTGACGAGGCCGGCGAGCGCGGCCCGGCCCCCGGGCGCCTTCAGGTCGACGAAGCGCACCTTCTTGCCGCCCGCCGTGAGGCGGTAGTAGACGCTGAGTCCGTCGTCGAGCGGCGGAAAGTGACGCCCGGCCTCGCCTCCCTTCGGCTCCACCTTCACGACCGCCGCTCCCAGGTCGGCGAGAAGCCGCGTCGCGAGACCGCCCGGCAGGAGCGACGTCAGATCGACGATGCGGATTCCCGAGAGGGGCCGGCCGAAGTTCGCCCTCACCCGTCGGCCTCGAGCACGGCGGCGTCGCCCTGGGCGAGTCCTCCGCAGATCGCCGCGAGCCCGCGTCCGCCGCCCTGCCTTCGGAGCGCCATCGCCAGCGTTCCCACGATCCGCGCGCCCGAGGCCCCCACGGGATGCCCGATGGCGATGGCGCCGCCGTCGGCATTCGTCCTCCCGCGGAGCGCGGCGAGCGCCGCGGCGTCGTCGCGGGAGAGCTTCTTCGTCGAGACGAGCGGCACCGCCGCGAACGCTTCGTTGATCTCGACGCGGTCGAGGGAGTCGACGGGGAATCCCGTCCGCGCGAGGGCACACTCCGCCGCCACGGCCGGGGCCTCCGCCATCCGGCGCGGTTGGAGCGCCACGGCCGCATACGAAAGGAGCCGTGCGAGGGGCCGCATTCCGCGGCGGCGCGCCTCTTCGGCGGACAGGACGACGAGCGCCGCAGCGCCCGCGTCGAGGCCGGGAGCGTTTCCCGCCGTGACGGTCGGCGAGCCGTAGATCGTCGGGAGCTTCGCGAGCCCCTCGGGGGTCGTCTCGGGCCTCGGCAGCTCGTCGGCGTCGAAGGTCTTGCCGCCCGGCAGCGTCAGCGGAACGATCTCCTCCTGCGGGATTCCCTTCGCCAGCGCCCGGGCGTACGTCCGCTGGGACCTCAGCGCCCAGGCGTCCTGCTCCTCGCGGCCGATGCCGAATTCCACGGCGACTTCGCCGGCATCCACGGACACGGGCGCGGCCTCGGCGTACTCCAACCGGTGGAGCGCATCCTCCAGCGTCACGGAACCCACGCGCGTTCCCCACCTCACGCGCGGCGAGACGACGAGAGGAACCCGGGAGAGATTCTCGACGCCGAAGACGACCGCCACGCGGACGTCCCCCGCGCGGATCGCGCGGTCGGCCATCTGGAGGGCCGCGATCGAGGAGCAGCACGCGCGGTCGAGCGTCAGGGACGGGACGGTGGCGGGCAGGCCCGCCTTCAGCAGCGCGCGACGCGCGATGACGGGCGCGACGACGCCCGCCTCGGCCGGCGCGCAGCACCCTCCGAAGACCTCGTCCACCTCCCGAGGGTCGACGCCCGCACGTTGGAGGGCGCCCGTGATCGCCGTGGCGGCGAGCTCCACGCCGGGCACGTCGCGCAGCGCACCGCCGAACTTCCCGAACGCCGTGCGCGCATACGAGAGGAGAACCGTCTCACCCATGGTCGTAGAAGCCCTTCCCCGTCTTGCGGCCGAGGTGCCCCTTCTCGACGCGCTCGAGGAGGAGGCGCGGCGGGGCGAAGCGGGGACCGTGCGCCTCGGCCAGTCCGCGCGCGGCGGCGGCGAGGACGTCGAGCCCGACGTAGTCCGCGAGCTCGAAGGGGCCCATCGGGTAGTTGAGGCCGAGCCGGATGGCCGTGTCGATGTCCTTCGGCGTCGCGATCCCCTCCTCGGCGATCCGGAAGCACTCCAGGACGTGCGCTGCCAGCGCCCGCGACGTGATGAAGCCGCGCGCGTCGCGACAGACGACGGTCTCCTTTCCCATCCGGTGGGAGAGCTCCTCGACCGCCGCGACGGTCTCGTCCGAGGTCCCTTCCGCGCGGACGATCTCGATCAGCTTCATGAGCGGCGGCGGGTTGAACCAGTGCATCCCCGCGACACGGTCCCTTCGATTCGTCGCCGAGGCGAGCTCGGCGATCGAGAGCTCCGAGGTGTTGGAGAGGAGGAGGGCGCCCGAGGGCGCCGCTCCGTCGAGCCGCCGGAAGACCTCCCGCTTGAGCGCGAGATCCTCCGGAACCGCCTCGATGACCGCCTGCGCCTCCCGGACGGCCTCAGCCGGGTCCGTGGTCGTCGCGATCCGCGAGAGCGCGCCGGCGGCTTCCTCCTCGGTGAGCGTCCCGGCCTTCACGAGCCGGGCGAGACTCTTGCGGATCGATGCGAGGCCCTTCTCGAGGGCGCCGGCTGAAACGTCGGAGAGACTGACCCTGAACCCCGATTTCGCGGCGACCTGGGCGATCCCGCTTCCCATCGCCCCGGCGCCGATGACCGCGATCACGCGAACTTCCACCGTATCCTTCATGTTGGCCCCGGATGGTAGAAGAACCGCCCCCTCTCCGCGAGCGTGGCTCCGAGGGCCGGAAACGTCGACGTGGCCGAGCACCTCGTCGGGCAGCTCGAACCCGGTCAAAGCCTCGAAGGCCAGGCTGCGCGGTGCATCCCGAAGTGTCTAGGTCCGACTCCCCCGAGGCGCCCGGTCGTCCTCCGACGCACCGGGCGGCACGAGCGGGGGCCCAGGCGACAGCTCGTCGCGGAGCGCTCCGGGCGTTTTCCCGAACTCCCTCTTCACGAAGTGGACGAAGGAGACGTCGCCCGAGAAGCCGAGTGCACGGGCCGCGTCGCGCATCCGAGTGCCGGGCCGCTGGAGGAGGTTCATCGTGAGGGCCGCGCGGCGGGCGGAGATGAAGTCCGACAGCGTGGTGCCCAGCGAGGAGAACTGGCGGCGGAGAGTGCGGAGCGAGACTCCGCGCCGGTGCGCGAGCGCTTTGGCTCCATCCAGAAGGAGGATCTCGGCGGAGTCGTCCGTGGCCGGGTGCTGCGGACCACCGATCTGCATCTACATCCCCGTCGAGATCCTACTCCCTCGCCGGTGGCCCAAAAAGTCAATTGACGGGCCGCACCCGCAGCCCTAGCTTCCCCACGAAGTGAAGAGTTGCGATCGTTGCCAGCGTGGCGAGGGGGCTGCGCCCGCGGAGCTCTTCCACTGACACTCACCCACTTCCTACCGCCATGTTCAAGGAGGCTGCAATGAGTCACAAATGGGTCCTCCACGGTTTCGAGTGCCGGGTTTCGCTGCCTCGCCAGCTCTTCCTTGCACTCCTGATCCTGGTGCTCCCGATTCCGGCGTTCGCCAAGATGTACGAGGAGCCCAAGAGCTTCGGGTTGAAGGATGCCTCCCAGGAGAAGGTGGACCTCAAGGTGCTGCCGAAGATCGATCCCGAGCGTCTCCTGGCTGAAGACAAGGATCGCGGCAAGAACTCGAGGCAACCGGTTCCCCTTCGGTTCGCCGTCGCCGCGGAGGTCGCCTTCAACCTCGACAACTCCGGGACCTGGCAGGACGTGCCCGACGGGCGCGTGTGGCGCCTGCGCATCCAGGGGCCGGGCTCGATCAACCTGAACCTCGGAATCACCCGCTTCGAGATGCCCGAGGGCGCGAAGCTCTGGATCTACGACCCCGCACACAAGCACGTCGAAGGCCCCTACACCGCGAAGCACCGCAGCCATCTCGGCAGCCTGTGGACCCCGATCATCGAGGGGAACGAGATGGTGGTCGAGGTGTTCGTCCCGAAGGGCGCTTCCAAGCCGGTCGTGGAGATCACCAAAGCCAACCGCGGCTATCGCGGCTTTCGGAAGGCGGGGATCTTCGGCCAGAGCGAGGGCGCCTGCGAGATCGACGTGATCTGCCCCGAGGGGGACGCGTGGCGCGACCAGATCCGCGCCGTCAACCTCTACACGATCAACGGCACCGGGGCGTGCACGGGCAATCTGATGAACAACACGGCGCTCGACTTCCGGCCGTTCGTCCTGTCCGCGAATCACTGCGGAGTCAACACCACGACCGACGCCACGATCGTCGTCTTCTGGAACTTCGACTCGCCGACCTGCGGCACGCACGATCCGGGTCCGCTGACCGATACCCAGTCGGGGGCCACGTTCCGCGCCAGCAACGCCACCAGCGACTTCGTGCTTTTCGAGCTGGACGCCGCGCCTGATCCCGGCTTCAACGTCTTCTGGGCGGGCTGGGACAGGAGCAACACGGCGCCGCCGGGAGTCGAGGGGATCCATCACCCGTCTGCCGACGTGAAGGCGATCACCCCCTCTCATAACGTGCCGACGAGGACGGCCTACTTCTCGGACGTGACGGATCCGAACGGCACCCATTGGCGCGTCGTCTGGGACGGCCCGGCCGTCACGGAGCCCGGCTCGTCCGGCTCCTGCATCTTCGCGTCGGACACCGGCCGCTGCATCGGACAGCTCCACGGCGGGCCTTCGGCCTGCGGAGTGTCCGCCGCGGATCGGCACGACTTCTACGGAAGGTTCGACCTGAGCTGGACCGGCGGCGGGACGAACTCGACGCGCCTGAGCAACTGGCTCGATCCGGGCAACACGGGCGTCCTCGGTCTCGACGGCGATCCGCACATCACGACCGCCGACGGAGTGCACTACGACTTCCAGAGCGCGGGCGAGTTCGTCTCCCTGCGCCAGGGCGAGGACATGGAGATCCAGACGCGGCAGGCGCCCATCGCCACCACGTTCAACCCGGGTCCCGACGACTACGATGGACTCGCGACCTGCGTGAGCCTGAACACCGCCGTCGCGGCGCGCGTCGGAAAGCGCCGCGTCACGTACGAGCCCAACTTGAGCGGCGTGCCGGATCCCAGCGGGCTCCAGCTTCGCGTGGACGGCACCCTGACCACTCTGGGACCGGGCGGGCTCGATCTCGGCAACGGCGGCCGGATCGCGAGCACCTCGGCCCCGGGCGGGATCGCGATCGATTTCCCGAACGGCAGCGTCCTGAACGTCACGCCGGGCTGGTGGACGTCTCAAAGCAAGTGGTACCTGAACGTGGATGTCGTCCGCTCGGGAGGCGCCTTCGGGATGTCGGGCGGCGCGCCGGGCAAAGCGGGCAACGGAGGGATCGCGGGCCCGATCGCGCCGAGGAGCTGGCTGCCGGCGCTTCCGGACGGCTCGTCCATGGGGCCGATGCCTCCCGCGCTGCACGACCGCTACGTCGATCTCTATCAGAAATTCGCGGACGCGTGGCGCGTCACCGAGAAGATCAGCCTGTTCGACTACGCGCCCGGGACTTCGACCGACACGTTCACGATGAAGAGCTGGCCGCCGGAGCACCCCCCGTGCGTCATCCCGCAGACGGAGCCCGTGCAGCCGGCCACGCAGCTCGTCGCGGAACGGGCATGCCGGGGAGTCACGGACAAGTTCGCCCACAGAAACTGCGTTTTCGACGTGAGGGTCACGGGCAACACGGGGTTCGGCAAGACGTATCTCCACAGCCAGCGGGTTGCGGCCGGCTCGACCCGGACGACGGTGCGGGACGACAAGGACCCGACGAAGCCGGACGAGCCGGTCACGTTCGTGGCCGTCGTGACCCGGCGGCTGGGCGCCGGAGTTCCCGCAGGCACGGTCCAGTTCATGCTCGACGGCGAGAGGGCCGGGAAGCCGATTCCGCTCGTCCGGGGCCAGGCCCGGTGGAAGACGGCGCAGCTCAAAGCCGGCGAGCACAAGGTTTCCGCGCATTACCAACCGAAGGCCGGTACCACGTTCCAGGCGAGCGCCAGCGCGACCGAGATCCATACGGTCAAGTAGAGAGACCGAGTCGCTGACGGTTCGGAGGGGTCTCGCCGTCCCGGCGGGACCCCTCGCTTCGGCCCGCGATCTCCGTGACGGCGCCACCCTCGCGGCGCTCGGCGCTGGCTCGAAACCCAACACATCGACCCGCGTGGCCTGGAGGAATGCCTCGAGGGGGCGCTCTGCAAGATGCCGTGAAGGCGTGACGGCTGCCGACCCCCGTAGAATCGCGTGGATGGCCCGGACGACCGCGCGAGACGCGATGAGAGGGCGAAGTCGATGTTCGAGACCGCGGAGCTTGGTCACAGGGTCGCGAAGACCGTTTTCAACCGCGCGGTGCCGAAGCTGCGCGCCGACCTGCTGGACTTCCAATACCGCCTGAAGGAGAACGGGACGTTCCCGGTGATCGTCCTGATCTCCGGGGTGCGCGGGGCCGGCAAGGGTGAGACCGTCAACCTGCTCAACGAGTGGATGGACCCGCGCCACATTCTCACGCACGCCTTCGACACTCCCTCGGACGAGGAACGCGATCGTCCGCCGATGTGGCGCTACTGGCTCGCGCTGCCGCCGAAGGGAAAAATCGGCATTCTGTTCGGCTCCTGGTACACGGCGCCGATCATCGACCGCGTCTTCAGGAACACCGGCCGCGGCGACCTTCTGCAGTCGATCGAGGAGATCAACCGCTTCGAGAAGATGCTCGCCGACGAGGGCGCGTTGATCGTCAAGTTCTGGTTTCATCTGTCCAAGGAGGTGCAGCGAAGACGCCTCAAGACCCTCCGGTCCGATCCCGAGACGCGTTGGCGCGTGACGCGGCGCGACTGGGACTTCTTCCGGAGATACGACCGCTTCTACAGGATCTCCGGAGAGACGCTCCGCGCGACGAGTACCGCGGACGCGCCCTGGATCGTGGTCGAGGGTGCCGACCCGCCGTACCGTTCCCTCACCGTGGGCAAGGCGCTGCTCGGGGCGATGAAGAAGCGCCTCGCGGCTCCGGCCGGGCGCGGTCGGCCGGTTTCGAGAGCCGCACCGATCGTGCACCCGATCGACGAGCGGAACGTGCTCAGCGAGCTCGATCTGTCGAGGACCCTCACGGAAAAAGCGTACAAGGCCGACCTCTCGGCCTGGCAGGGACGCCTCAACCGGCTCGCGCGCCACGCGAAGTTTCCGCGGCTCTCCGTCGCCCTGGCGTTCGAGGGGATGGACGCGGCGGGCAAGGGCAGCACGATTCGCCGGGTCACCGCCGCCATGGATGCGCGCTCCTATCACGTGATCCCGGTCGCCGCGCCCACCGACGAGGAACGGGCTCAACCCTATCTGTGGCGGTTCTGGCGCAATCTGCCGCGCAAGGGCCGGGTCACGATCTACGACCGCACCTGGTACGGGCGCGTGCTCGTCGAACGCATCGAGGGGTTCTGCGCGGAGGCCGACTGGATGCGCGCGTACGCGGAGATCAACGATTTCGAAGAGCAGCTCGAGCGCTCCCGGATCGTGCTGTGCAAGTTCTGGATGCAAATCTCCCGGGAGGAGCAGCTCAGGCGCTTCCGGGAGCGCGAGCGCACGCGCTTCAAGCGCTTCAAGATCACGCCCGAGGACTGGCGCAACCGTGGGAAGTGGGACCTCTACCAGTCGGCCGCCGCCGACATGATCGAGCGCACGTCGACTCCGGGCTCCCCCTGGACGCTCGTGGAGGCGAACGACAAGAAATTCGCGCGCATCAAGGTGCTCAAGACCATCTGCAAGCGAATCGAGCGCACGCTCGACACACTCTGATCGAGCGGCGGAAGTGAAGATCCTCCGCTTCTTCCTCGCGTTCGTCCCGCTCGCGCTCGCCGCCGAGTGGCTCTTCCACGCGCCGGCGCTCGTCTTCGTCTTCGCGTGCCTTGGACTCCTCCCGCTCGCGGGCGCGATGGGCGAGGCGACGGAGCAGCTCGCGCACCGCACGGGCGAGCGTGTGGGCGGACTCCTGAACGCGACGCTGGGGAACGCCGCCGAGCTCATCATCACGGTCGTCGCGCTCAGGGCCGGGAAGGTCGAGCTCGTGAAGGCATCGATCGTGGGCTCGATCCTCGGAAACCTCCTCCTCATCCTCGGCCTCTCGCTCCTGGTCGGGGGCCTGAAGAACGGGCTCCAGCGCTTCGACCCGCGGGCCGCGGGTACCGCCTCGACGATGATGCTGCTCTCCGTCATCGGCCTCCTGATCCCGACGCTCTTCGAGGTGGTCCACAAGGTGCAGCACCACCTGCCGCTGCTCTCCGAATCCCCGGATCCGCTCCTCGACAAGCTGTCTCTCGGGATCGCGTGCGTCCTGATCCTCGTTTACGTCCTGTCGCTCGTCTTCTCCCTCACGACGCCGTCGCGCGGGATCGCGCCCGAGGTCGGCGTCACGCACCGGGAGACGCCGGAGGGCGCGTGGAGTCTCCGCAAGGCGGTGGCCGTCCTGGTCGGGTCGACCCTCGCGACGGTCGTCCTCTCCGAGCTCCTCGTCGGTGCGGTCGAGCCCGTCGTCAGGCGCACGGGCGTCTCGGAGGTCTTCCTCGGAATCGTCCTCATCCCGCTCGTCGGCAACGTGGCAGAGCATCTCGTCGCCGTGTCGACCGCCGCGAAGAACAGGATGGAGCTCTCCCTCGCGATCTCGCTCGGCTCGAGCCAGCAGATCGCGCTCTTCGTCGCGCCGCTTCTCGTGTTCGTGTCGCTGCTCTTCGGACGCGAGATGACGCTCTTTTTCAACCCGTTCGAGGTCGCCGTCCTCGGAGTCTCGGTCCTCATCGCGGGGCAAATCGCCGCCGACGGCGAGTCGAACTGGCTCGAGGGCGCGCAGCTCCTCGTCGTCTACGCGATCGTCGCGATGGCGTTCCTGTGGCTGTGAGGCGAACGAGCCGACCCGGGTGATGCAGCTGCGTCAGGTGTGCCCCGAAGGTCCCGCGGACAGAATCAACGCAGCCAGGCCTGATTCCCGAGGGTGGGAGGGCTTCGATGAAGGACTCCATCGCGTTTCGGCTCAACGGCAAGCCCGTCCGGCTTGAGGTCGACGGCGATCGGGCGCTCCTGTGGGTGCTGCGCACCGACCTCGGCCTCACCGGAACGAAGTACGGATGCGGCGCGAGCCTCTGCGGTGCCTGTACCGTGGTCGTCGGCAAGGAAGCGGTGCGTTCGTGCCAGCTGCCGGTGAAGGGCGTGCGTGGCAAGGACGTCACGACGATCGAAGGCCTGGAGCAGGACGGCAGGCTCCATCCGCTCCAGGAGGCGTTCGCCGACGCCGGGGGGCTGCAGTGCGGCTTCTGCACGCCCGGCATGATCATGAACGCCTACGGTCTCCTTCTGAAGAACCCGAAGCCGACCCGAAGCCAGATCCGCGCGGGAATGGAAGACAACCTCTGCCGCTGCGCGGCCCACCATCGGATCCTCCAGGCCATCGAGCGAGTCTCGTCCCGCGCTGGAGGCGTGTCATGAGAGACGACCTCTCGCCGTTCGCCGCGCCCCCGCGTCCGCGCCCCGGAAGTTCCCTCGACCGCCGGGATTTCATCAGGCTTCTCGGCGGGGGGATCATCGTCCTCTTCAACGCGGACCTGTCCGATCTCCTGGGGCAGGAAACCCGGACGCGCGGCTACCCCACCGATTTCAACGCCTACCTGAGGATCGCCTCCGACGGCCGGGTCACGATCTACTCCGGGAAGATCGAGATGGGACAGGGCGTCGTCACCTCTCTCGCCCAGATGGCGGCCGACGAGCTCGCCGTGTCCCTGGATTCCATCGACATGGTCATGGGAGACACGGCCGTGTGTCCGTTCGACATGGGAACGTACGGCTCGATGTCGACTCGATTCTTCGGTCCGGCCCTTCGAGCGGCCGCGGCGGAAGCCAAGGCCGTTTTGCTCGCGCTCGCATCCGAGCACCTCTCGACGCCGCCCGAGGCGCTCCGCGTCGAGGACGGAGTCGTGTTCCTCGCCTCCGACCGCAAGGTCCGCGTCACGTTCGGCCACCTCGCGAAGGGCCAGAAGATCGTCCGCAAGCTGGAAGGGAAGGCGGTCACGAAGTCCGTCTCGGATTTCCGCGTCATGGGGAGACCCGAGAAGCGCCGCGACGCGCGCGCGAAAGTCACCGGGAAGGCCCAGTACGCCGGGGACGTCCGCCTGCCGGGAATGCTCTACGCGAAGATCCTCCGCCCGCCGGCGCACGGGGCCGCGCTGAAGAGCGTCGACACGTCCGCCGCAGCCCGGCGGCCGGGCGTCGTCGTCCTCAACGAGGGCGGCATGATCGCCGTGCTCGCCCCGGATCCCGAAGCAGCGGAAAAGGCCCTCGCACTCGTCAAGGCCGACTGGGACATGCCGACGCCGGCCTTCGACGACAAGACCGTCTTCGCCCACCTTGTCTCGGTGGCCGGCGCGGGCGAGGAGAAAGAGAAAAAGGGAAACCTCGCCGACGGGGAGAAGAGCTCCGTCTCGCTCTTCAACGGTAGGTACCGGAACGGGTATGGCGCGCACGCGGCGATCGAGACCCACACGGCCCTGGCCCGGCTCGAAAGCGGCACGATGACGGTCTGGGCGTCGACGCAGACCCCGTTTCCGAATCAGCAGGCGATCGCGCAGGCCATCGGCTTCGCGAAAGAGAACGTCCGCGTCATCACCCCCTTCGTGGGCGGCGGCTTCGGCGGCAAGAGCGGCGGCGGCCTCCAGGCGATCGAAGCGGCGAAACTCGCGAAGGCGACCGGCAAGCCGGTTCAGGTGTGCTGGAGCCGCGCCGAGGAGTTCTTTCTCGACGCGTTCCGGCCGGCCGCGGTCGTCCGGATCCGGTCGGGCATCGACGGCGCGGGCAGGATCTGCCTGTGGGATTACCACGTCTACGCGGCGGGATCGCGCGGCGCCGAGCAGTTCTACGACGTCCCGAACAGCCTGATCCGGACGTACGGACGCTGGGGAAGCGACACACCGAAGATGCACCTCTTCGCGACCGGCCCGTGGCGCGCGCCGGGGGCGAACATCAACGTCTTCGCGCGCGAATCGCAGATCGACACGATGGCGGCGAAAGCCGGGGTCGATCCGCTCGAATTCCGCCTGAACAACACCTCCGACGCGAGAATGCGCCGTGTCCTCGAGACCGCCGCGGCACGATTCGGATGGAAGAAGGCCGCGGGGCCCAGCGGCCGTGGGGTTGGGATGGCCTGCGGGATCGACGCCGGGACGTACGTGGCCCTCGTGGCCGAGGTGCGCGTCGACGCCGCCGCCGGGAGCGTGACGGTCGTACGAATCGTCTGCGCCCAGGACATGGGCGTCGTCATCAACCCCGACGGGGCGAAGATGCAGATGGAAGGCTGCATCATGATGGGCCTCGGGTACGCGCTCTCCGAGGAGGTCCGCTTCAGCGGCGGCCGGATCCTCACGAGGAACTTCGACACCTACGAGGTGCCGAAGTTCTCGGGGATGCCCGAGCTCGAGACCGTCCTCGTGAAGAACGACGAGCTCACCCCGCAGGGAGGCGGCGAGCCGGCGATCGTTCCGGTCGGGGCGGTCGTCGCGAACGCCGTCTTCGACGCCACGGGCGCGCGCCTCTACGAGATGCCCATGACGGCGGGACGCGTGAAGGAAGCTCTGGCCGCCGTCAAACCCAAGTCGTCCGCCTGACGAGGGACCTGCTCGGAAAATTGATCCGCATCACTCTTGCCGTTGCTCTCCCCGCGGACCGCAACGCGTCGACCGCCTCGGCATCGTGGCGCGCCTTTTGCGAAAGACCTGACGTGCCCCGAACGACCGAGTTCGGGGAGGAGAGGTCTTTCCATGAACACCGGCAGGAATTGCAACGGCAAGAGAAAAACGACTTCCGTCGCACTGGCGGCGGCGCTCGCCTCCGTCGTCGCGGTTCTTGGAGGTGCGGGCTGCGGTACGGCACAGCCGCTCAACGCGCGCGCCGAACAGGGTGACACCGCGAAGATCGCGAAGATCCAGGAGGCGTTGGAGGCGAATTTCGCCCGCGACCGTCGTCTCTCGACGGTCACGAGCGTGAAGGTCAACCCCACGAACGGCGTCGTCACGCTGTCCGGGCTGGTCCCGACCGACGTGGAACGCGAGGCCGCCGGCAAGCTCGCGAGTTCCGTCAAAGGCGTCGCCATGATTTACAACGAGATTCAGGTGGAGAACTCGGGACCGTGACCTGACCGGCGGCAGCGCCTCCAGACGCGTTTACCGATTTTCACGACGCGTTTACCGTTTCTCTCGACGCGTTTACCGTTTTTCGAATGCCTCGAGGCGTTCGAGGAGCCACTTTTCGAGCGGTCGTGTGGGGCCGCTCTTGAGTCGGATCTCGTAAGGCTTCCCCGAGGCCTCCGAGCGGGAGCAGACACCCACGATGAAGTCCCGCGCGGTCTGGACCTGTTTGCCCCCCCAGAACAGCTTCGTCTTCAAGTGGGAAGCGGCCTTGTGCCCGTCGTATTCGGCGCCGTTCCGGAGAAACACGGCGTCGGAGCGCTCGATCTCCGACAGGAGCCAGTCGATCTTCTCCTGTTCGGCAACTGGGCGCTTCGCACCGGCGAGCGGCATTGCGACGAGAAGGAGCGCCAGGAGAACGCGGGCACTTCGCATGGCTCAGTAGTACGGCTCCCAGATCCAGAACACGAGCTCGGCGAGGCGCTTGCCGACTCCTCGCTTCTTCCAGGCCTCCAGCGTGATCTCCTCGCAGCGCTTCTTGTCTTCCTCGAACATCGCTTCGACCTTCTCCGCGAAGATGCGATCGTAGATGGCGAGGCTCTCTTCCGCGTTCTTGTTCATGGACCGCACGTCGAAGTTGATGGAGCCGATCGTGGAGTAGATACCGTCCACGACCATTGCCTTGTTGTGCATCATCGTCGGCGTGTATTCGTAGATTCTCACGTCGTTCTCCAGAAGATCCTTGTAGTGCAGCCAGGACGCAGACCGGACCATCGGAAGGTCTATGTGTCGCCCGGGAACCATGACCTCGACCACGACGCCCCTCTTGACGGCATCGACGAGCGCGTTCCGGACCTGCTTGTCGGGGAGGAAGTAGGCGTTCGCGATGTAAATGCTCTTCTTGGCGGACTGGATCGCGACGAAATAGAGCATCTTCGCGAGCGAGGACAAATCGCCGCGCGACGCCTTGATGGTCTGGGCCGACATGGAGCCCACGGCCGGAATCTGCGGATAGAACTTCTCGCCGGCCAGGATTTCTCCCGTCGTGAACGTCCAGTCTTCGCTGAAGACGGCTTGCATCTGCGCGGCCACGGGGCCTTCCACGCGCACCTGCGTGTCCCGCCATTCCTTCGTGTTCCGCGCGTCGCCGAGCCAGCGCTTCTCGATGCCGAGTCCGCCGGTATAGGCGATGCGGCCGTCCACGACGAGGATCTTCCGGTGCGTCCGCTTCCCGACTTTGTAGATGGAGAAGATCCGAAGCGGCCGGTACTTCCGGACGTTGACGCCCGCTTCTTTCAGTGGCCCTTCGAGCTCGCCGAGCTTGCTGCCCCAGGCGTCGATGAGAAGCCGGACCTCGACGCCCTTTTTCGCCGCCTCGATCATGGCGTCGGCGAACAGGCGTCCCGCCTCGTCCGGCTGGAAGATGTAGGTTTCGAGGTTGACGCTCTTCGTGGCCTGGCGAATTTCCTGCGTCATGGCCGGGAAGATCTCGTCGCCGTTCCTCAGGAGAGAAGCGCTGTTCCCCCCGATCATCGCGGTTCCGAGGGCCTCGGTGGACCGCCGGAAGCTCGCGCTCTCGACCGCGAACTGGGGATCGAACTTGTAGACATTGCGTTTCTCGGAGCCGATGAGATTGCTCGTAACGGTGCAACCCGACTCGCACAGAGCCGTGACGACGAGCACGGAGAGGATTTCGACGAATCTTCTCACCGCTTCTCGCCAATCAAGGGCTGTGCCAGTGCGCGGCCGCGATCTATGCCGTCGGTCGATGCCGTTCCGGCTTCGTGCGGGCCTCGAAAACCTCGCGCACCTCCCCGAGAGGCGTGCCGCCCTCGCCGAAGCTTCTCTCCGTGAACCGCACCGTGCCGTCCGTCGCGACGACGAGGGCTGTCGAGGCCCGCGTCCCGTAGCCGGGGAGCCGGACGAATGCGGCCGAAAGGGCCCGCTCCCAGTCCGGCGGCAGACCCGTCGCGGGGAGAGCGTCATCGGGAGCGACCGTCCGGTCCTCGAGGAGATCCAGGAGGCGGCGCTCGAGGCTTTCCGGGCGGTCCGTGGTGTCGAGGGCCGCCTCGAGGCGCGAGCGGGCGGTCGTCACCTTGGGCCACGGCGTTTCGAGGAGGTGATTCGAGAGGCCCCAGATGCCGGGTCGCAGGCGCACCGGGTCGCCCTCCACGTTCGAGAAGGACCACAGCTCGGCCCCGTCCGAGACGAGGAGGTTGAAGCCGTGGTATCGCCCGGCGCCTGGCTGGACCGCGGCGACGTAGTCCGCCGCGGCGGAGTCGCTCTCGAGGAAGCCCGCCGTGAGCGCGCCGCGCGAGGGCGCGTCGTCCTTCCTCGGAGCCGACGTGTCGCGGAAGTTCGTGAGCGCGGCGAAGCGGCCCGCTCGCGTGATCCCCATCCACGTTCCGCCCGCCTCGAGGTCCCGCCCCGCGAGGACGTCGGGCGCGTCGGCCCACCACGCGGCCCGTGCCGTGCGGCGCGCGAAGAACTCGTCGCGGTTCGCGGCGACCGTGAGGCGCGTCTTCGGCCCCGCCTCCCACGCGAGGACGATCAGGCACATGGCTCGACGCCCGCCGTTATCGCCGGTTGCCGACCGTCGCCCGAAGGAGGCGGAGGCGCGCGTCCAGCTCCTCCGGAGTCATGTTCGCGTATTTCGCCGGGAGGAGACGGCGGCTGGAGGCTTCGAAGACCGCGAGCAGTTCCATGTACTCCAGGAGCTCGGCGTCCCGGCTCGGGAAGTAGTCGCGCGCGGCGCGGACGAGGTGTTCGGGTTTCACCTCCGCGTCGCCCCCCGCTTCCCGGGCGGCGTCGTCGTTGGCCATCAGGATGACCGCCTCCACGTCCGCGTTGCTGTAGCCCACGAGCTTCCCGGAGAACGAGTCCCTCAGCGTCGCGAAGTCTACGAGCGTGTTGATGTGATTCTTCTTCACCTGCGCCCGGGCGACGTTCTCGACTTCCTCGGCCGACTGCGAGTAGAGGAACGGGATCTTGCGGTCGAGGCGGCCGGCGCGCTTCAGGTCCACGTCCAGCTTGTCGGGCCGGTTCGTCATGACGAGAAAGAGAATGCGGCCGCGGTTCGACGTGTCGGACATGAACTCCTTGATGCGCGCGATGACCCGCGAGGAGGTGCCGCCGTCCGACTCCCCTTCTCCGGTCCCGAACGCGCGGTCGCCTTCGTCGATGATGACGACGACCTGCCCGATGGCCTTGATGACGTTCAGGATCTTCTCGAGGTTGCCCTCCGTGGCGCCCACCCACTTGCTGCGGAAGTTCTTCAGCTTGATCGTGGTCAGCCCGCACTCCTTCGCGAAAGCCTCCGCCACGAACGTCTTGCCCGTGCCCATCGGGCCGGTGAAGAGGATCCCCATCGGCACGCGGCTCGTCCGCCCCTCGCGAATGTTCTCGGCGATGAGCATGAGGTCCTTCTTCACCTCGTCCATGCCGCCGACGACCTCGAAACCGTGCTCGGGCGAGAGGAACTCGACGAGGCCGAAACACTCGCGCTCGAGGATCTCGCGTTTTCTCTCGGCGATGAGCTTGTCCGCTTCCGTGCGTGCCGCGTCGCTCATGGCGGGCGTGATGAGGGTCGCGATCTGGATCGACTTCAGCCCGGCCGTACCGTCCCCAAAGCGGTCTGCGTCGCGGTCGGAGAGGTCCGGGTCCGCCTGCTTCGCGGCCGCCCGGCGCGTGGCGCGATCCGGCATCGGGATCTCGACGACGGCCACCTTCGGGTTCGACAGGAGCTTCGGCGAGAGGTCCGTGAGGTTCTCGGCGACGAGGAGGACCACGTTGTCGCCTTTCTCGATCTCGGGCAGGAAGGACCAGCGGTGAAGCGTCACGAGCGCCGCGCGGTCGGAGTCGCCCTGGAACGCGGGATCGCCCGTGGGCGCGAGGGCCTCGGCGTACTCGAGGACGACGGCGGTCTTGTTGGACGCCGAGAGGAGCCTCTCCAACGCCGGCAGGACGCGGTCCTTCTGGGTGACCGTGGCGAGGTCGTCCAGCGCCTCCGCGAGAGGACCCCTCTTCGTGAAGCGGACCCCCGTCGCCACGTTGTAGAGGAGCACGGTCTCCTTCGAGTCCTTGAGGAGGACCCCCGTGAGGAAGTCCGACAGCGAGAGCATCTTCCCGCCGTAGAGGACGACGTCGTACACGTTTCCGTGCAGGACGAACATCGAGGCCTCGTTCCTGAGATACCGGCGGCGCAGGTCGTCCGCCCATTCGGGAAGGACCCGGGTTTCGGCGCGGGCGGCCGCGGGCGCTTTGGAGTCGACCACGTCACATCTCCCGCTCGATGCCGATGCCGCTCAGGATCTTCTCCGTGTCCTGAGCGGTCTGCCGGATGGCTTCCACGCCGTCCAGGAGCTCGTCGAGCTGGCCCGACAGCTCCTGCGGCGACTGCATCGTGACGATCTGGTCGGCGATGAGCTGGAACGAGTTCTCGATGAGGTCGAGCTGGCCGCGGGCGACGCTCAGATAGCTCCGGATCTCCTGGACCTTCTCGAGCCGGCGCGAGACGATCGAGAGGTTCTTCTTCGCGATCGTCGTCCGTGGGTCGGCGGCCTCGCCGCTCCTGGCTGCCTGCTCGTACCTTCGCCGGTCCTTCTCCAGAGCGTCGGTGTCGATCGACCCGAGGTAAGCTTCGTACCGCGCGCAGGTCACGGCCATCTCCACGAAGGCGTCCACGAGACGGTCGGTCTTCACGAGCTCGTTCCGGAGGAGATCGCCCGTGAAGGACGGGTTCTGCGCCGCGAGGCGGCGGATCTGCTCCTGCCGCGCCACGAGGGTGTTCACGCGCTCGCGCTCTTCGTCCCCGACGTTGGCGAGCCGCTGGGCCCGCTCCTGCGCCTGGAGGGCGTTGCGGAGCTTCTCGAACTTCGGATCCCAGAGGAGATGCTTGAGGCGGCTGCTGTCCGGCGCATGGAGGAGCCAAAGGCCCTCGAGGCCCAGCGCCACGACCGCGAGGACGGGGTTCAGCGTGATTCCCGCCGCCGCGAGCGCTCCGGCGAAGAGCGACAGGTTGTAGGGGTTCGTGAAGGCCATCTTCAGATACGGGTTCCTGTCGAGAAGGAATCCCTTCGCGACCGACCGGGCTCCCTCGCGGATTCCCTCCCGAACCGTGGGCGCGGCCGAGGTCGGCGCCGTCTTCGGCGCGGCCTTCACGGGCGTCTTCGGCGTCTCGACGGTTCCCATGGTGCGACGCAATGATGCGCCCTAGGGCGCCTGCGTATACAGAAGGTCGAGGAGCTTTTTCTCCACCGCCCGGAACTCGGTCGCCGACTTCAGCTCGATGTTCCGGACGGGGAAGTACGGCACGTTCACGCGGTGCAGGACGCGCGCGGGGCGCGAGGACAGGATGTACACGGTGTCCGCGAGGTAGACGGCCTCCGACACGTCGTGCGTCACGAAGAGGATCGTCGGGTCCTCGGTGCGCGAGACGTCGAGGAGGAGCCCCTGCATCCCCCAGCGCGTCTGCGGGTCGAGCGCCCCGAACGGCTCGTCCATCAGGATCACGCGCGGCCGGTTGATGAGCGTGCGCGCGATGGCCACGCGCTGTTTCATGCCGCCCGAAAGGTCCTTCGGATAACGGCTGGCGAAGTCCGCGAGCCCCACGGACCGGAGGTACTTGTCCGATCTCTCGCGGCGCTCTTTGGCCGGCATGCCCTGCAGCTTCAGGCCGTACTCCACGTTGTCGCGGACGGTGAGCCAGCCGAACGACGTGTAGGCCTGGAACACCATGCCGCGGTCTTTTCCCACGCCGTCCACGAGACCGCCGTCCACGAGGATCTCCCCTTTCGTGGGCGGAAGGAGCCCCGCGACGGCCTTCAGGATCGTGGACTTGCCGCAGCCCGAGGGTCCGAGGAACACCACCACCTCGCCCGTCCCGGGCTTGTCCTCCACGTCGAAGGAGACGTCCCGGACGGCCTCGGTGCCGTCGCCGTCGCGGTTGAGGTAGGTGACTGAGAGGTCCTTCACGCGCAGCTTCGGAGGCGCGCCTTTCAGGTCGGCGCGATAGCTGGGTTTCTTCTCCCCCGCCGGGCCGACGTCGACGGCGACGGTGCCCGGCTCGCCCGCCTGCGGCGCCGGCTTCGGCGCGTCGTCCTCCTTCACGCCTCCACCTCCCGCCACCGGAAGAGGATCCTCGAGACGGTGCGGATGATGAAGTCCGTCAGGAGCCCGATGCCGCCGATGACGAGGAGCCCCGCGAAAGACCACGAGGCTTTCTGATGCGTGCGCGCCAGCTCGACCATGTAGCCCAAACCGTGCTCCGGGTTCACGGCCTCGGCGAGGATGACGTACGTCCAGGAGATGGCGTTCATCACGCGAAAGGAGTCGAAGATCTCGGGAAGAGCGGACGGGAGCAGCACGGTGCGCACGACCTGCGCGCGCGAGGCGCCCAGCGTGAGGGCCGTCTGCACGAGCTCGTCCGGAACGGCGCGGATCGCCGTCACGACGACGGGCAGCAGGTAGACGAAGACCCCGAGGAACAAAAACGCGACCTTCTGCTTCTCGTAGATCCCGAACCAGAGGATGAGGAGCGGGATGAAAGCCGAGATCGGCATGTACCGGAGGGGCGCGACGACCGGCTCGAAGAACCGGTTCACGGGCTCGAAGGCGCCCATCAGGATCCCGAGCGGCAGGGCCAGCGCCGAAGCCAGGAAGAACGCGAGGAGGATGCGGCGCGTGGAGACGAGGATGGCCTCCCCGAGGTCGTACTGCAGGAAGAGCTGCAGCGTGCCGCGGACCACCTCGGACGGCGACGGCAGGAAGTCGGGCGGCGCGAGGCCCCCGTAGGAGGCCACGCACCAGGCCCCGAGGACGAGCGCCGGCGCGACGAGCCCGAGGACGAGCGCCGTCGAGCGCGGCAGCGGGGCGCGGAGCTGGAAGAGCTCGCTCCTCTTCCCTTTCTTCTCACTCACTCGCGAGCACGACCTTGATGTCCGTGCGCCGGTTGAGCTGCCGTCCCGTCTCCGTCGTGTTCGGAGCCACCGGCTGCGTCGAGCCGCGCCCGATCGTCTGGAAACGCTGCGGCTGGATGTTCGGGAAGTTCTTGAGGACGTAGTTCTTCACGGCGAGGGCGCGCCGCTCGGAGAGCGTCATGTTCGAGGTCGGGTTGCCCGTGGCGTCCGTGTTCCCTTCCACGCGCAGATACGTGTTTCCGAACGACGTCATCGTCTCGCCGAGGGCGTCGAGGACGAAGTTGGAGCCCGGCATGATCTCGTCCGAGCCCGGCGTGAAGTGGATCTGGACCTGCTTGTTGATGATGGCGCGGTCCTTCGACGAGGGCGCCTTGGCCGCGATCTTCTGCTCCTCCACCTTCTGCTGCGGGTAGTTCGCCGCGAGCGCCGACAGGAAGCGCGAGTCCGCCCAGTCCTTCGCTTCGACCGTCCTCGTCACGAGCCCTTTCTTCCGCCAGATGACGAAGGCCGTGTCGAAGAGCGTCTCGTAGTGGGCCTTTCCGCCCGCGAGGCCGTAGAACTGCGCGTTGTCGGCGTAGGGCGTGAGCTTCAGGCCGGAGAGCATCCCCGACACGGTGTCCGTGTCGAGCTTCAGCGCCTTGGCGACGACGGCGTAGGCCGCGTTCGGGTCTGCCTTGATCATCTCGATGCCGTCGAACCAGCCGTGGATGAAGTCGCGCAGCGTGTCGGGAGAGCGGTCGACGAGATCCTGCCGCGCGCAGAGCGTGTCCGCGATGATGTTCGTGGCCGCGGTCGTGGAGACGAGCACGTGCGCCTCGTCGCCCCGCGCCGTCACCGCCGCGGAGAGATCGGGCTCCCACGTCACGGCGGCGTCCACCTGCTTCGCCTTGAACATGGCGGCGGCCGCCGGCGCGTCCTGCGTGAAGACGATGTTCTTCTCGACCGCCGCGCGGTCGTCGGCGGAGAGGCCCGACTGCGCGAGAAGGTAGAGCAGCAGGAAGTGCGACGGCGTGAACTGCGTGCACGAGATCTTCTTGCCCCTGAGCTCCTCGATGGACTTGATCGTCGAAAGCGACACGATGCCGTCGCCCCCGCGCGACCAGTCCTGCATCAGAACGGACTTCGCCTTCTGGTTCTGCTCGGCGAGGATCGAAGCCTCGCGGGCCCAGTTGTCCACGGTGTTCCACATGATGTCCACGTCGCCCTTGCGGAAGGCCGCGAGCTTGGCGGCCGGGTCCTCGAGGAGGACGAACTTCACGTCCAGGGCGTAGGTCTGCTTGTACCGGGAATTCGGGCCGCTGGCCATGCCGTTCGCGGCCACGATGCCCGGCGCGTGGCCGGCCCACGTGTTGATCGCCACGACCAGCGGCCGGCTGAGCCTTCCGGAGCCGGCGAGCGCCGCGCCCGAGACGCCCGCCGCGCCCTTGCCGCGCTCGGGGTCGGGCGGAGCGCTCCGCAGCGCGTTGAAGTCGTCGGACGTGACGCCGCTCCCGGCCTTCGCGGCCGTCGTGCCGGCCGCGCCCTTGTCCGCGCCCGCCCACTTGCGGATGTCCAGGCCCTTGTAATGCCACAGGGCGTAGCCGATGACGCCGAGGATGACGACGGTGATGAAGAACTTGGCGAACGGTGTGAGCTTCATGGGGGCCTTTCTTTACATCGTCTTCTGGGGTTGGGCGGCCTGCTGTGCGGCTTTTTTCGCCTTCAGCTCGGCGAGCTGCTGGCGCGCCTGAACGTCGCCGGCCTGCGTCTTCAGGGCCGCGAGGCGCGCGTCGAGCGAAGTCCCCGCGAGCTCCTGCCCGAGGTTCGCCTCGGCGATGGTGTTCTTGATGTGCTCGCGAACGTTGTCGAGCGCCTTGACGTCGGCGTCCACCGAGAGGCCGTCGAGCTGCTCCTGGATCCTGAGGCGCGCCTGGGCCGATTGCATCCTCGCGAGCATGACGTCGCGCTCGGCCTTGAGCTTCCGGATCTCCCCCTGCACGTTGAGGAGCGACTGCTTCGCCGCGTCGGCGTCCTTGCTGGCCGTCCCGAGGTCGCCCGTCAGCTCCGCCGAGTCCGCCGCGAGAGCGTTCTTTCTCTGGATGAGGACGACCGCGAGGTCGTCCTGGTTCGTCTCGACGGCGGCGTTCAGCTCGAGCTCCGTCTGCGCGAGCTCCTTCGCGGCCTTCTTCAGGCGCTCGTCGATGTCCTCGCGGCGCCGGATGATGGCCGCGGTGGCCGACTTGAGCTTCGCGTACTTTTCCACCATCGAGTTGATCGCGTTCTCGTACGCGATCTCGGGGTGCTCTTTCTCGACGTTCGAGATCCAGATCGACAGGAACCCCCGCCAGATGTTCGCCAGACGACTGAAGAAACCGATGTCCGCCATGTCATGCCCTTTCCTTTCACGAACCCTGCGGCTCGACGAGCTTCGGCGAGTCGCGGACGACGCGTGCGACCGTCTCCTGGCCGAAGAACTCGAGCACCTTCTGGATCCCGAGCTTCCTCTCGTTGCACGCCGCGGCCACGGCGAGCTGCTCCTGTGTACGGCTCTCCACAACCGACTTGATGCGCGCGATCTCGCCCTCGAACTGCCGGATGCGTTTCTCGGACTCCTCGTGCACGTTCTGGGTGTCGAGGGAGCCCGCGCGGATGTAGGCCTCGAGCGCCTGGATCTCCTGCACGGCGCCTTCGATGATCTTCTCGATCGGCACTCCGAACGCCTTCAGCGAGGCTTCCACGATCTGCTTCTTGATCGCCGGCTCGGTGCCGGCCGGGAGGGCGGCGAGGAGCTCGGCCGCCTTCGCCACGCGGCCCTGCTCCTCGGCGTCCAGACCCGCGGCCTCGTAGACTTTCGGGAAGTCCACCCGGCCTCCCGGCGCGGCCGGAGGCTCCTTCACGAAGGCAGGGGGCTCGGGAGCCGCGGGTGGGGCTGCCTCGTCCGGAAGGGACGCGCCCTCCGGCGCTCCGTCCTCTTTCACGACAAACCACCCGAGGACCGTCGAGCCCCAGCTCTTCCTTTCGCTCATGGAACGGCAAATCTTATCAAGCCGCCCCCAGACCGCGGGTTATCGCGGCCGCCGCGTTCGCAGCTTCTCGTACATCGCGCGTCCCGCCCTCAGCGCCGGCTCCGGGAGAAGGACGGGAGCGCCCGTCCGCAGGGACTCGACGTAGACGCGAGCCGCGGACTCCATCGTCTGCGCGACGTGGAGCGCCTCGGCGAGATCGCCCCCCACGCACAGGTTGCCGTGATTCGAAAGCAGCACTCCCGCCCGGTCGCCGAGCGCGTCGATCACGTTCGCCCCCAGGGCGTCCGTGCCCGTGAAGGCATAGTCTGCGACTTCGATCGTGCCTCCGAAGTAGACCATCATCTCGTCGATGATCGGGGGGAGCGGCCTGCGGAGAACCGACAAGGTGGAGACGTAGGGTGCGTGCGTGTGCACGACCGCGCCGACGTCCCGACGATGACGGTAGACGGTGAGGTGCGTCGGAAGCTCCCCGGACGGCCGGTCTTTCGATTCGATCGGAAGACCCGAGTCGAGACTGACGACGACGACCTGATCCGCAGTCATCACGTCGTAGCAGATGGACGTCGGCGTGATGGCGATGGCGTTGTGGCCGGAGACGCGCGCGCTGACGTTTCCCGCCGAGGCGACGACGAGCCCGCACTCCCACATCTTCTTCGAATGGAGGAGTACGGCTTCGCGCTCAGCTCGAAATCGATCGTTCGACATTCAGCGTCGGCCTCCCGGCGTCCAATCGTATTCTCCCCGGGTCGAGCGCGTGATGCGCGAGCCGGCCAGTTTACACGCGCGATCTCGGGCACACGGCGTCCTCACTCGCTTCGGACGCGAAACCCCGCGAGGTTGCCGCGCGTTCGTCGTGTGCTTGACACTCAATCTCATCGCGCGCAGCATTTCCTCGGGAGGGTTCGGCGTGACCCTCAGCCTGATGGAAAAGAATGGAATCTGGCAGATGCCGGGACGATCATCCGGGATGATCGCTCCTTACGCATGAGGACGCTCCTATGGCTGCGATTGCGAAAATTCGGTCTCCCTTCAATACCATTCTGGCTGCGTACCCAACGAACGACCGTCTGCCACAACTCATTACTGATTACATAGATCTTCTCAAGGCAAACAAGAATCCGGGAGACCCCGATCCCACGCCTTGCTGTCTTCAAATCAGTCATGCACTGAATGCCGCGGGTCAGAAGATCTACCCGTTCAGCTATCGACGCCAGAACCAGCCTCTCGGCGGTAACTACTACATTGGGAGTGTCGACGAGCTCGAGCATTATCTCACCGCTCGCTATGGCAGAACCGAGGACATCAAGATCGGGCGCACGGAAGCCGAAATGAGGCGGTATTTGGACGGTAAGCAAGGCATATTGGTCTTCCGCGAGGGATTTGCGGGCGCTCATACCGAGCTGTGGAACAAGAACAGCATCATCCAGAAGCAGGGAACCCCTTCGGGGATGAACGAGGGAGCGCTGTTCAGTAAACCGCGGATCCTGTTTTGGGAGATCACCGACGAGAAGGATGCGAATGCAGTGCCGGTCTGGTTGCGGGGTTGGTGGAATGTGTATGACGGGAATACATACTATTACTACTTCTCGGACCAGCACGGTGTGACGTACTCGAAGGTCGCACCGGCTTCTCTGGGCGTTGCGCCCGCGAAGAAGACTCTCAACGAGGGGACCGTGACCATTTCGGCGACGCCGCCACACGTCGTCATCGAATGGAATCCCGCCGACGGCGGCGCGACAACGGAGTCGTTTACGCGCGTCGGGTGGAGTAGCGAAAGTGAGATGAACGGCGTGTCGAATCGGTACGCGCCGCTGTTTGCAAAGAAGATGACGTGAACGATGTTGCGGATGTTGCGCGTGCCAGGCGAACCGTGTGAGTCCCCCTAGCGTATTCGGATCTTCTGCAGTTCCGCCCGGGTCGAGGGCGAGTACCAGATCTCGACGAATTCCCGGATCGACGCCTGCTCCCTTCGCCTCATCTCTTCGGCCACGGGCTTCCGAAGAAGGGCCTTGATGCCCTCGAAGGCGGCCGCGGGTCGCGATCCCAGGTCCGATGCAACCCGTTTCGCCCGGTCGAGCACCTCTTCCTCGGACCCGATTTCGTCCACCAGCCCGAGGGACCGTGCCTCTTCCGCAGAGAACATCGCTCCAGAGTAGAGGATCTTCGTCGCGGCCGCGTTCCCGACCTGGAAACGCAGCATCTCCGTGCTTCCGGCGAAGATCGAGGAGCCGAAGCTGATCTCGTTGAGCGAGATCTTCGCCTTTCCGACCGCCATGACACGCCGGTCGCAGGCGAGGGCCAGCATGCACCCCCCGGCGATGGCGTGTCCGTTCAGCGCGGCCACGACGGGTTTCGGATGGAGAAACAGGTAGGTGTAGAGCTCCGTGAAGGCCGCCAGATAGGCTGCGAAGTCCGCCTTGGAGAAGTCGAGGAATTCCGGGATGTCGAATCCGAAGGAGAAGAACGGGCCCCGTCCCGTGAGGACGACGGCCCGGACTTCCGTATCGGCCCCCAGCGTCTCGAGCCGGTTTCGCAGCTCGGCGACCACGGCACCGTCGAGGGCGTTCACCCTTCCCCGGACCAGCGCGAGCGTGGCGATCCCGTCGTTCGTTTCCAGCTCGGTGAAGCTCATGAGGTCCCCCAGGACTGATTCGTACAAGCGTGCTCTCACTCATGTCGACACGGCGGCGTCGTTTGTCGGGCTGGCGGCCCTCCGACATGAGCGTGCGCGCGTATTCTCACGTCAATGAGAGGCGAGCGCGAGACCCCCGCGTCGGGAAGCGCCGATCCCCCGGCTCTGATCTCGGCGGCGGCCCTGGCCGACCTGCTCGCGTCTCGCGAAGATCTGGTTCTCCTCGACGCTCGGGGCGCGAAGGCCGACTACGACGCCGGTCACCTGACGGGTGCCCGGTTCGTCGATCCGGCTCGGGATCTGAGTTCCGCGGCCGAGCCGAGCGCGGATCCGGCCAGAGGAGGCCGTCACCCTCTCCCCGACGCCTCGGCCTGGCGCCGAACGCTCGGGACATTGGGCATCTCTCCCTCGTCGTTCGTCGTGATCTACGACGATCAGGCGGGCGCAAACGCCGCCGCCCGCGCGTGGTGGATGCTGCGGAGCATCGGTCATCGGCGAGCTGCCGTACTCGACGGCGGGCTTGGCGCGGCGAGAGCTGTCGGCCTCCCGCTGATCGGCGCCGAGCCGGCCGTCGCGGTCAAAGCGCCGTATCCCGGTGGAAATTGGCAGTGGCCGACGGTCGACATCGAGTCGGTCGACCGCCTCCGGAACGATCCGGCGTGGAGGGTTCTCGACGTGAGAAGCCGCGAGCGATTCGCCGGCGAGAACGAGCCGTTCGACCCGATCGCGGGTCACATTCCCGGAGCCGTGAACCTGTCGTACGCCGAGAATCTCCTCGACGGGCGCTTCAGGAGCCCGGAGGCGCTCCGCGCACTCTACGGGGAGCTGCTGGGCGGCTTGAACCCCGACCACCTGATCGTTCACTGCGGCTCCGGCGTCACGGCCTGCCACACGCTGCTCGCTCTCGAGCACGCGGGCATGCACGGCGCCGCCCTTTACGTCGGGAGCTGGAGCGAGTGGTGTCGCAGCCGAAAGCCGCGCGCCGGCCGAAAGGAGCAGGGCGTACCTCAATGATGCGAGAAGCGGCCCGACCGTCAGTCGGGCGTCTCGTAGGCGCCGCCTCCCGCTGAATCGAACCAACCCGAGCGGTAACGGGTTTGCCACGTGATGTTGCCGGCCGGGCCGTAAGAGAGCACGAGCCCTTCGAAGCCGTCGAGTTGGCCGAAAGGCAGGGTGCGGCCGTGTGACCATTGCAGCTCGGTCGAGGCCACGACATAGGCCCCGGTCGTCACCGCGAAGGCCGAGCAGAAACGGTTGCCGTCCGCCGCGGTGTTCGCGGCCGCGATCTGCGCCACCTGGCAGCAGCGGAACCAGTATTTCGCCACCAGCGGCCGGCCGCTCACCAGGAGCCGCGCGAAGGCGGGGATGTCGGTCGTGCCGATACCGGTGCCGATCCCGATGTGCCCCGGCGAGCCGTGGCAGGAGAAGACCACGTTCTTGAGTCGCCCGCCAGGAGCGGAGACCGCAACGAGGCGGATCCATTCGGCGATCTCCACGGCGGGTTTCGAGGCGGGAACGTCACCCGTGTTCCACATTTGGACGTGGACGTGATGATCGTGATGGGAATTGAGGCCGAGAGACGGTTGTTCGAGGTCGATCATGCTGCCCGTCCAGGAATGGCCAAGAAAAATCCTACCACGGCCCCTGACAGGCCCGCTGCTGACCAGACGATAAAGGCGCAGAATCAGGAGTATGAAAGTACAGGAAATCATGTCGCGTAACCCCGTCTGCTGCAGGGCGACCGACCACTTGGCCGACGCCGCATGGAAGATGTACGAAGGTGACTGTGGCTCTCTGCCCGTGGTGGGAGCGACGGGAGAGGCGGCCGGGATGATCACGGACCGAGACGTCGCGATCGCCACGACGACGAAGAACAAGCCCCCTTCCCAGATCCTCGTCGCGGAGGTCATGAGCGGGAGAGTCCATGCCTGCGGTCCGGACGACGACCTCGAGAGTGCGCTCGAGACGATGGCCGCCGAGCGCGTGCGCCGCCTTCCGGTGCTGGACGCCGAACGGAGGGTCGTCGGCGTGATCTCCATGAACGACGTCATCCTGCGGCTGGGGCGCGCGACGACGCACCTCGCCCTCACCAGACAGACCCTGACCGCCTTGCGTCGGATTTGCGAGCACTCGGATCAAGGGGGAACGCCGACGACCTCGGAGGTTCTCGGAGACCTGGGGCGTTACAGACGAACCGAGGACGCGGTGAGTGAGGCGGCCCTCCACGAAAAAGCCGGCGAGCAACAGAAGGACGAGGCGCCGAAGAAGAGGAAGAAGCGAGCCCGAAAGACGTCGCCTCCGTCGTAACGATCCCGACGCGGATCTCGGAGCGCCGCCCGAGAGCGAGAGGCTCGGCTGGCATACCATCCGCGCAATCTCCCGAGCCATGCCCTCACGCCGACCGCTCTTCCGCGCCGGAGACTTGAACGCGTTCTTCGCGCTCATGTTCGACAACGTCGCGAACCTCGTCATCCTCGCCACGATCCTGGTCGGCGCCTTCCGCTTTCCCCGGGACCTCGTGCTCGAGCGCATGGTGCCGGGCACCGCCATCGGGGTCCTCCTCGGGGATCTCGTCTACGCGTTCCTCGCCCGCCGGCTCGCCCGGCGAACCGGCCGCGACGACGTGACCGCGATGCCGCTGGGACTCAACGCCCCGAGCGTGTTCGGAATGTCCTTCGCCGTCCTCGGCCCGGCCTATCTGGCGACGGGCGACGCGGTCCTCTCCTGGAAGATGGGCATGGCCGTGACGGTTCTCGTCGGCCTCTTCAAGACGGGCCTCGCGATGTTCGGCAACGCCGTCCGCACCGCCCTTCCGCGGGCGGCCTTGCTCGGCTCGATCGGTGGAGCGGGCATCGCGCTCATCGGCCTGCTTCCCCTGCTCAAGGTCTTCGCCGACCCGATCGTGGGCTTCGTCGGGCTCGGCGTGATCCTGATTACGCTGTTCGGCCGGGTGCGGCTGCCGGGAGGTCTGCCGGGCGCCTTCATCTCGGTGATCGCAGCGGTCGCGGTCTCGTGGGCGCTCACCGCCGCCGGACTTCACAGCCCGCTTCTGGCTCCCGTCGTACACGAACAGGCGCCGCTCCACCTTTCCGTCCCGTGGCCGAGTCTCGCGTTCCTGGGCGGGCTGTCGCTCGCGTGGCTCTACTTGCCGATCGCTCTGCCGTTCGCGCTGTCGACGATCGTCGGAGGAGTCGACAACACCGAGAGCGCGGCCGCCGCGGGCGACGAATACGACACGCGCGCGATCCTCGCGACGGAGGGACTCTGCACCGTGGCGGCCGGGCTCTGCGGGGGCGTGGTCGAGAGCACGCCGTACATCGGCCATCCGGCCTACAAGAAAATGGGAGCGGGCGCAGGCTACGCCGTCGCGACGGGGCTCTTCGTCGGGCTCGGCGGAATCCTCGGATACCTGCCGCTGCTCGTCGACTGGATCCCGGCCGCGGCGGTCGCGCCCATCCTGATCTACATCGGCATCGAGGTTCTCGCGCAGGCGTTCACGGCGACGCCGGCGCGCCACGCCGCCGCCGCCGCGATCGCGACGCTGCCGTCTCTCGCCTTCGTCGCGGCGCTCGAA